>JAKBXD010000088.1 GCA_021840785.1 Pseudomonadota bacterium | reverse complement strand
CAACGAATAAGGTGGCGTAATGCACCCTTGAATATGTTCATTGCGAAGTTGATTTTCCGTATAGGATCCGCCCAGTTTTGCGCACGCCTCTACAAAATAGGAGCGTAGCCGTTCTTCCTCCGCGCCCACATGAAATTGTACGGCACGCATATCCAAGCCATTGATACGAAGGTGACTTGCCAGTGGTTCGGTGACCGCGTTGTCTGGAGGGGGCAGGAGTGGTCCCTTCTCATCCGCCACGGCCAAAGTCGGGGCGCTGAGAATCGCAACGATACAGAACATGATCGATCGGATGTTCATGATGATTTGCCTCCACTGGGATAAGGTTGCAGGCGGTCGCCATACTGCACTTCCGGATCGACATGCCCGAAATCCAGCCGTTTGAGTTCAGGAAAAAGGGTGCCCCCCACGGTTGTTACCGCTTTTATTGCCCCGTCATCCAGATACGCGGTTGGCAGGAGTTTTTTAACCATCCGCGCTTCTTCTGCAGGGCCGTTGGCTGTCCATGCATCCGTGAGTACGGCGGCCTGCGCGGTAAACAGGGGGCCGCTGGCGAGCGGATTGTCCGGTAGATAGCGATACCCAGGCAGTCCTTCCAGTTGAACGTTGACGGTGGCGACGGTGGGTCCGGTCATGCGCAGCGGAATATCCGTAATTTTCATGAGAGTTCCCAAAAAATTCATAGAAACTCCACTGGAGATGGTTTCCTCATGGGTGGCGACCTGAATATTGGCGAGGTCACGTAACAAAGGCCGACCATCATGGCCGGTCAGAATCGGGTCTATATTTGTTCCGTTCCCGGTATTGGCTAACGCCATACCGGGTTGCCCGAAAAATCTCACGGCCGCCTCATCCCGCAGATCGGCATCCGGTTTAATGGCCACCCACCCCCGTCCCTGCGGTGGCTGACTGCGCCACACCGTGCGCTCCCATGCCACGTAGCGTGCCGCTTCGATAGTCCGTAACTGGGTGAAACTCCATTTCCCGGTGTAGATCACCAGAAAAAAAAGCGGAATAAGCGCGAACGCAGCCACCACGGCAAACTCGGTAAGGGATTGACCGCGTTCGTTACAGGTATGTGGCAGGCTTATGAGTGACTGATATGTCATATTTCTTGCTTAATGACTCTTGGGAATCCCGCTGACGGCGGTGTCCAGCCCGCGGATGGGTTTTAGTGGAGCATCCAACGGGGTCAAAGAAACCTCATATATGCTTATGATGGTGATTTTTCCATTATTATGTAAATAGTTCTTCAAGTTATGTAACATTGGCGTATATTTGGTTAGTTTTTCCGGGTGGTTAATGTATGTGGCCGGCATGGTTTCAGCAGACGCGCCGGCAACAGCTATCGCTGCACGACGCTTATCTGAAAATATGGCGGATCTATAATTCTGGTCATGAGGATAACTGGGAAGTGTTATTTCCTTGTATCCGTATTTTTGTAGATTTTTTCGCGCGAGAGAGATGGCTTCGTCTGCTAAGCCGCTAGTGATGCTGGCATAAAGACGGTAAAAATATGTCACAGATTTTATCTTTTTACTGGACTTGACCTTTGCCACACAGGAGATAACGTGCCATTTGCCGGTATGGGTTGGGGCATTCACTGAGGCACTCCTGATGATGACAGGAGCGAGTGCCGGAGGATTGGGAATCCATCGACATCCTTCTGGCAACTTTAAATCACGGTCCCAGTCCGTTATTGATGGGTTTGTATAGTCGGTAATGAATTTTCTGAAATGGTTCAAGCCGGCAACAATAACATCGTACTCAGGAACGTCTCCATTTTTCGTGAAGTCGCCCGGCGCATTGGCGTAGTCCCTCGCTTCGCGCAATGTTTTTAATTTTTCTTCCAAAGTGCTACCGATCTGGCCAGAGCGAATCTTCGCGCGTAACGCCGGGTTTGCATGGGGAGAATCGGGGACCGGTTCCGTCACTTTTTCCGCATTGGCGGAGGTGGTGAGGGTGAGGCTGGCAACTGCCATGCTGATTTGCAGCCCGATGCGAATTACATTTCTATCTTTGATCATGGATTGTCCTCAGGTTAGTGCAGACCAAGCATGGTGGCGTATTGCATACGGTCAGCCGCATCCAAGTCGACGAGATGGGCTTCCCAGAAGGGGCTGAACAAGTTGCCTCTTTCGTAGAATCTGTCGTTTCGTGGCCAGATTGACGCAGGACGACGGAAGTAGACCTGCGCTTTTGCAACGGCGCGTACCTGACCTTCTGGCGCCTTTTGCGGTAATACCAAGTTGATATCCTGGCGGGATGCCATTTGATTGATGTGCAGGGCGTTTGCTGCATCCCGAATGCTTTCCCGTGCATGTTCCACGACCACCGTGTAAAAAGGCATGATGTCTGACGGATCGCCATTGGCATCCACGAGTTTTTGGTTGCGACGATTGACGTCCCAGTAACGGGTAATCCCACCCGCTGTCGCGCGACTACTATCAGCGCCAGGGCGCTTAAGTGCGGTGCTGCCCATGCTGTCCTGATCGTCCGGGTACAGACTGGCGGCGATGCGAGAGGCGCCGGGATTGATATCCCCGGAATTTTGATAGGCCGGTAAGAGCACGTTGCGGTCATTGGCGGGAAAGCGCATTTGCGGTTGTGCCCGGGTTTCGGTGTAGTTGCCAAGGTATGGAAAAGTGTTGCCATTACCGGTCTGAGAGGCACCGTAACCTAAAGGTACTTCAGACCATTTTTTTCGGCCAAAAAATACCGCTTCCCTCCGCCAGTAGTGAAAAGACAGCGTATCCATCCCAGACCAGACATAACGACCATCGCGGTTAGGCGCTAACTGCGTTCCGCCTGCACGGCGAAATTCCCACCCAAAAGCCCAAAAATTTTTTGAGCTAAAGAGCCGCAACGGTGTTGGCAAATCATTCCGAGCCGCCGTAAACCCATCCCGTGACGCGTTGATCATATAAGCCATGCGTGTCTGCGCTCTATTTTTATCTCCTCCCCAACGCTGGATAAGGTCGCTACGATTTTTGAAATACTGCCCAAGATTGCTTGCTGAAAGAATGGCGTTTAATCGGGCATCCGGATCATTGATTTTGATTGTCTGTTCAGCTACTGCGGTCATCGCGCCTCCTGGTTTGCTGTTGTCTGTTCCGGGATCGAAAGCGCCGTTGGATAGATGATAGATTTCTTGCGCACCGCTAAGTGCGGCATCGGCGATATCCAGAGCGGGAAGAGCCACCTTGGCAGCGTTGGAAACGCTTTGATCTAGCAGGATCGCGGCTTTGGCAATACCGTTGGTAATCATCATGATTGCCTGACCGACGTAAGGTATGAAAGAGGCAATTGTGCCGGCTCTCTGAATGTTCAGGCCAAGACTTTTTACATAATGTGTCCACGAAACCAGGCTGATGGTTTGCCCGATAGCCACTTGATTGGCAACCATTGCACGGTTGGTGTAGGAGATAAAATTGAGTTCTCGTGCTTCCATCTGCATGGCGGAGAATGCGGCAGCATCGGCGGCATTCTGGGTTTTCAGTTTGACGGCGGATAGCTGTCCGGTGTTGAATACGAAAAGTGCTGCCAATAACACCACGGGAATCAGAAGGGCAGAGAATAACGCCGTCTGTCCGGATTCTGCATACTTTACTGCGGCAGGAGAATCGCCTCGTGATCGAAGAATAGGAAACACTGCATCTCCCCAAAATATATGTTATATTTGCGGCATACCGGTAGGAGTCGCCTCAGATTGCGGACGGGGCGTGCCCCGTCCTGCGAAGAGAAAATTACTTACCCATATCTGATTTGTAATCGCTCATGTTCTTTTGCTTGCCGGCGTTGTTTGTCGCCTCTCCGGCGGTACCTTGGGCTAATCCAATCTCAGAGTCTGCCTTTTTACCAGATAATTCCTGAGATATTCCTGCCATCTGATGACGCAAGGTCTGACCGAAGAACGAATATACGGCAATACCGGTGATAGCGATAAGAGCGACGATAATCAGATATTCTGTCATTCCTTGGCCGCATTCTGTCTGAAATGTTGGAGTAGCTAGGTTCGGTTTCATGGGTTCTCCTGAAAGAATTGATGGCTACCACGAGTTCATTCAAGCATAGGCAAAATAGTTGCGCAATATGGTCAATAATCACTGGATATATTTTGCAATTATATGAATACAATGATCATCGATGGTGCTCTCGTGTTGTTATAAAAATGGTGTTCTTCCGGAGCCGTGATTTGGGATGAGACCATGGTGCTCTGGGTGTGCACAACACCAAATGGATATTTATAATAGTCAAATTGTACGACTATATGTTACATTAGTGTAAACGTGCCTGTATGCCATTATGTAACCTGGATATGGTGCTAAAAATGCCGGGCATTACGGCATAAGAAAGCGCCGGAGAAAAGTTTCGGCGCTTCTGATGATGGTGGTTTGGAAGGTGCAGTAGTCAGTTGCCAAATACCCCCTGGATCAGGTTGCGTACGCCCTGCTGTATCTGATAGCTGGTTTCGCTACGGGCAGTATCCAAGGCATCACTCGCCAGTGCAGCGCCGGGAATGTTGGTTGTAGCAGGTGCTATGGTTTGGGGCGGCGGCACGTGTGCGGGTTGGAGTCCAGCGGTGGTACCGGGAGTCAGGGCGACCACTTCGACTCGACGATTTTTTGCCCGGCCGTCGTCGGTACTGTTGGATGCTACAGGACATGAGGCCCCGTATCCGGCGACCTCAATACGCCGACTCTCTATACCTTGCGCTGTCAACGCTGATTTCACGGCCAGAGCGCGATTCAGCGACAGCTTCTGGTTATAGGTGGCGGTGCCCACCGGATCGGTATGCCCGTCCAGGCGTACCCGCAGGGAAGAATGCTGCTGCATAAGCTGAAACACCGCCATGATGGTGGGTTGGGCGTCCGCGCGCAAGGTCGCCTGGTTGAAATCGAAGGGCAGGTGCATGGTGAAACGTCCACGCTGAGCCAGGGCGTCGGCCATGCCCGCACTGGTCAATTGTCCGGCATCGCTGCTGACCACACCGCCTTGCATGGGTCTGGTTTGCACAGAATACACTGAGGCTATCTGGGAGTGTCCAAACAACGTGTTGTCATTAATGAAAATCAGGGTACGTACCCCGTCGGTGGCGTGATGCTCGGCGGTCAGCATTCGGCCGTTCTCAAACAAAAAGTTCTCTACATTCCCCTGGTAATTGGTTGGAGCGCCGCGCCACAGAAGTGTGTTTACGGGGGCGTCGTTGGTTCTACAGCCAAGGTTGGCACATTGCCAAAGGATCTGAAACCCTGCGTGCCGCAGGGCCTGTTGATAGTTTCGGATGAATTCCAGGGGAGAACGGTCTTCGGGTACGTTGTAACGAATGTACGTCACCTGACCCTCTACGGTCTCTGAACGGGTCAAACCATTTTTGCCCAAGGGACCGAGAGGAACGGTGATCTCGTCATAATGGGCGGTTTTGTAACCATCAATGACACTGCCAGGGTAACGTCCCAGATAGGGCAAATCCTGTCCTGGTTCGTCCAGTGCAAGGGCGGGGCCGGTGAACAAGAGCGGTAGCAGACCGAGTCGCAGGATAAACGTGCGCATGCTTTTCACTCCGATTGTGACCATTGGTTCAGGAACGATCGTTTGCCGCCAGATCTCTTGTTTTCGATGGTTTTGAGCAGGCGGGCCAAGAGCATCCTCCGGTTGGGTACCCCGTGCCGTCTGCACATGACGGCGATCCGGGAGCGGACGGTGCTTTCACTTTGGCCAATCTGGGCCGCAATCTCATGCTGACCAATTCCCTCCACGAGCATTTGGGCAATACGTAAGTCCGTCGGAGTGAGTTCCGGGTGAAAAGGTTCTTTGGTTTCGAGGGAAGTGTAGAGAATTAGTAACTCCGCCTGGATATCCCTCAGTTCCGTATGGCTCAGTTCTCTGGTGATCTCCAGGTGGCATAACGCGATCTGCGTGGGCGTGAGGTTGCAGAGGATACTCATCGCGAGTTGCGAGGACGTAGTGATGCAGTAGGGGTGTGGGTTCCCGGCGGTGGCCTCGCGCTGCGCCCGGACGATCAATTCCCGGGGCAGGGCAGGCCAGCGTCCGGCGGGGTAGCGCCACCAGGAAGTCGTCTGCCAGCCTTTGCAATGACGGTGCAGGCGATAGACCTTGATTTGTCGGAACCAGCCCTGCTCTCGCCATCCTCTGGCGATATCCGTGGGTGATCTTCCCAATGCGTAGCATTTCAGTGCAGGACCCGTGCCGCACGCCGCGGGTTGGGCCAGTAGGTTCAGCCACATATTCGCTCCCTCCGATATGGAGATTAATTTATACTATGATGCGATAGTACCGCCCTCGGTGCTGATGTCAATATGTACTGAAACGGTTCGCTATAATGGCTATTCTGAAGCTATTATTTTTGATTTGCCGTTAAAATAATAAACAAATACAGTGAAATATAATTTATAGTACGTGATTATTGAATATCTGTTGCCGATCTGTGAATTGTGTTTTAATGCAGAAAAACACAATAGCGCCAGAGGTAATGGGCGGAAACTGGCGTAACCCACAGGGTATTGGTGCGATTTCGTCGGGAATCGGTAATCGGATCCAAAAAGGGGTGGAGGAGCGGATGGTAGACCAAAATGTACTTGGTATTCTGGTGTTCGCTGCGGTGGCCGGATTTGTTTTTGTGGCTCTGGAGGCAACCCGACAGGCCTTGTTGAAGGGGCGGGCGACCTTCGCCCGCGATGGGCAGGTCAGGTTGGCGGAGTTGTTCATCTTTGCGGACCCTGATCTGTTATGGAAGCTGAACGTGGCGCTGGTGCTGATTGTACCGCTCACGGTCTGGCTGTTGCTGGGGTCGCCGGTGTTGGTCATTGCAGCGGCCACCCTCGCCGCATTGTTGCCGCGTTTTGTATTGCGCTGGTTGCGGAAGCAGCGTCTGGATCGTCTGCAAGTCCAACTGCCGGATGCTCTCATGATGCTGGCCAGCAGCTTGCGCGGTGGCGCCAATTTGCAGCAAGCCATGGAGGGGCTTTCCCGCGATCTGAGCCCGCCTATCAGTCAGGAACTGGCTCTGGTGGTGCGGGAGCAACGTCTGGGGGTTGCCTTTGAGGAGGCTATCGACCATCTGGCGCGACGGGTATCGTCGCAGGATGCGCAACTGGTATCCTCGGCGCTGCGCATCAGCCGAGAGGTGGGGGGCAATCTTGCCGAAACGTTGGCGCGATTGGGAAATACCATCCGCAAAC
Organism: Pseudomonadota bacterium; assembly: GCA_021840785.1. The sequence goes on along the minus strand of JAKBXD010000088.1, from coordinate 644 downwards.
GATTGATGATGGAGCAGAAGATTAAAGCATTGACGGCACAAGGCCGCCTTCAGGGTATGGTGATGACCGCATTACCGGCTTTGATTGTTTTTGCACTCCTGCAGATCGAACCGCAGGCCATGGGTGCGCTGTTCACTACGATACGGGGCTGGGCAGTGCTTGCCATCGCCATCCTGTTTGAGGTGCTCGGCTATTTGTGGATTCGAAAAATCGTGAGCATTGAGGTATGAGTACGCTATGGACACTATCAGTAGCCCTCGTCACCGGGATTTCCGTCGGGCTTTTGGTCTATGCGCTGGGTGTGCTGGTGCGGCAGATGGAGCCTTCACCGAGGGATTATATGGACCCCCTGCCAAAGGGGTTACGCCTGTTCTGGCCCCTTGTGCAATTCATCCGGTCCACGGTGATTATTTTTATTCCGGACCGCCTTCTGCTGCGTATCCACCAGCGATTACAGCGAGCGGGCGTTAATTATATGCTCAATGCTGGGGAGTTCGTGGCGCTCAAATGGATCGCGACTATTGTCCCATTGGTTTCTATCTTATTATTCTACATGGCGTTAGGATTTTTTAATATCTGGCTGAGCTTGATGGCCGTGTTAATCAGCAGTTTTTATCCCGATCTGTGGCTTGTTGAGCAATCCC
>JAKBXD010000087.1 GCA_021840785.1 Pseudomonadota bacterium | reverse complement strand
CAGTTGAGCTGGCACATCTCCGTTCTGCCTGTATCGTACACACGAACCCGATTCACTTGTCATCTCGGGACGCTGCTCACAATGCGCCATTCGAATGCCGCCGAAAGAGCCATATCGTACAAGGGCCGAGTAGGGATTGACCTTACACCGCACTCGACTCGCCCAGTCCCTTCAACACTCCTTCGTACACACCAAACATAATCGCCGCACTCGGCACCACACGCAACATATGCGGAACCAGGCCACCGTATAGCGCAGCCATGCCCTCTTCCCTGAAGACCGTGACGAAGCAGCTCCAGAGTCCCGTGTACTTCACCCTCCCACTGGCGTCCACAGGCGCCTGCCGTAGCCGCGTCCGCACAACCTCGTGCGGATATGTGATGAGGGCCGCGAAGAACTTCGCACCGCCGGCCGCTGTCAGCTGGCCGCCCCATTGAACCACACGGTCGGAGAACGTTGGTTGCCGGCCAGATTGCAGGAGGTCGGCTTCGCGGTGCGCGAGGGTGCGTTTGGCTTGTTCGTAGAGGACCCACTGCAATGTGCTTTCGCTTACGCCGAGATATGAGGCTGAGAGGCCGCGGTAGAGACCACGGAGACCTTCATGGCGCACGGTCTTGACGACGCAGTCCCATGCATTGCGGTATTGCCTGCCGATGCCACCCGAGCCGGCGTTCTGTTTATCGAGTTGCAGCCGAGTCTTGACAAGCCAGATGGGGTTGGTGGCGGTGCCTGTGATGATGCCAGCCGTGGCGGCGGAGAGGAGATGGACCCCCGCGGTCTCTTGCCCATTGAAGAGCCAGGAGGAGTATACTCGTTTCCCGTTCCCATATGCCCAGAAGTTGATCGCTCGCGCCGGTACCACGCCGATCAGATTGGGGCCCAAGCCCTTGAACAGCGCCCTCCACCCTTCCACCTTGGGGATCTGTCCCAGGATCTGGCCCGTCTCCGCCACATGCATCCACGCTGCTCTCGCGAACGGCAATTGATGTGGCGCAGGCAACCCCTTGGCGGCCCGACTGGCAGCCAATTGCTCCTGGTAGAAGGTACTCTGCAGCCGCGTCTTCAACACATCCAGCGGCGAAGTCAGCGTGGCGGCCGTCATGCCTCCCAGGCCGCCCGCGACGAAGTGCGCCCATGGCCGGCGCTCCTTCACGCTCGTGCCTGCCGAAGGCCCGGCAGGCAGGGGGGTTATCTCGCCGGCATCGTCCGCTCCGCCCGGGTCGATCTGGCCAAGTTCGGCGGATTGGGTGAAGGGCCTGACTTGGAATCGGGCCTGCTGCTGTGACTGGGGCCCAGCGATCGGCGTGTGCGTGGCTGAGACCATCCACCTGGTGCTGTCGCGCTGGAAGTCGCGCGGGTGTTGAGGATGCTGGGTTGATCGGTCGCTGGAAAGGATGGACTTCAAGGGTGGATGGGGGTGGATCGCGGCGATATGGGGGGGGCGGGGCGGGGGGGTGGGTGTACCGCCGTGACAGGCGACGTCGGCGGCGTTGATCTTTGCGCGGTCGCCTGATCGCTGAGAAAAAGGAGTTGATGTCCGTCGGACTATTTCTTGCTCGCGACTCCGCGACACGGTCAGACAGATGCTGTACCGTAGATTACCCTTTGGGGCTCGGCGATTTCGGGGGTGCCGCTCTGCCTGTGCATCTCCAGCGGGCTTCGTCCGACGTCACCATCGTCCTATTTGATGCCAATGCTTCGACTCTCTGAAGTGTCACGATCCGGGCCCGGTCTCACCAGCAGCAACCGCCGTACGATCTGAACACAATGTTGGCCACCGCCGTCCGCCTGGCGCGAGGCCAGCCCTCTTTCCTCCGCCGCTCCATGGACGAGTTCCGCCGCCAAGCAGGCATAGCGATGCGCATGGAAGGCATCCACGAGCCGCAGAAGCCCTTCCCTCTCATCAAATTCGACGACGAAACGGCGCCGCAGCGCTGCAAGGTCATGTCGGACGCAACCAACTTTGGCGGATACAGCCGGGCCTCGTTGACCTACGTCCCGGGATCACCGCATGTCGACAACGAGGGCGGGCTAGGCAGGATAGGAGGAGGCGAACGCCCTGGGGAAGAGCCGGCCCATGCGCTGTTCCAGGGGAACATCTCGACCGATCTGCCGCCCAATAAACCCGAAATCCAACGCTCGGGCTTCGCCGCCTGGCGCACGCGGGACAGAGGCTGGTCACTCTTCGGCAAACTCCTCTGGGACATCGATCCCTATGCCTACCTCTGCCTGCGCATCAAGTCCGACGGAAGAAAGTACTTTGTGAACATGCAGACGGAGTCGATTGTCCCGACGGACATCCACCAGCATCTGCTACCCTCCTACACGCCCGGGGAATGGGAGACGGTCACGATACCCTTCTCAGCATTCGTGAGGACGAACTACGGCATGGTCGTCGAGCCCCAGCGGGAAATGTTGAGGCAGAAGGTGAAGAGCGTGGGGATTGGGCTGACGGACAGGGTGCCGGGACCTTTTGAGTTGCGAATAGCGGATATTTATGCGACGAATCGAGAGCCGGATGAGACCAGAGCGAAGGGAGAGTCTGGGTTTGAGATCGAGGAGGAAGAGCGGAGAGGGATGATGGACGAGATCGAGCCGAGGAAGAAGAAGGGGGAAGCGGACAGGATATTGATATGAGGGAAGCGTGGAACCGTCAATGTTGATGCCGCAAATTGGCGCATACACGGTTTCAACCGCAAACACCAGAATCAACGCTCTCGACAAGCCGAGCGCCGGGAGCCTGCGCAAGCATGGGGCTCGCCAGCTTCGATGAGGTTTTGACGCCAGTACGTCAAGCTGTCTATGCTGCTTGAGCTTCTTCAGAGAGCCCATAGGACTACGGCGCAGGCGAATCAAACGCAGCAGCATGCCAAGATTTGGGATGATCATCCGGCCGCGAAAAAAACTGCAGCCAGCACTCGGGCCCCGCGAGTGAACGGCGCCAAGTCGTTGTCCGCGCGCATACATGCCGCGCGCGAAGACCGAGGCGGCAGAAGGGTGGGGCGGGAATAGCCCACGAGCGGCCTGAGGCTTGCTCGTGGAATTGTGAGAATGCATGAGGCATGTCGACAGTACAATACAGTTGAACTTCTCATCTCCATGACGCGTTCATGAGCGAGCTCCTCCCCGCATCCGTGATCGTGAGCCTCCTCACAAGGCAAAGGCAGCTGCAATCGCCACCAAGATGACGGCAGCGCTCTTCGCCAAGCCTCCAGCCCCCATCATCGACTCCGCACCCGAGCTAGTCGAGGAGGCGCTCGCCGCACTCCCCGTCGCGCTGCCACTTCCACTTCCACTCCCCCCATTACTCCCACTCGTCGTCGTCGTCGCAGTAGCCGCCGCCGCCGTCGACCCTCCCGTCCCACTCCCCGTGCCCGTGCCCGTCGCGCTCGCGGCACTGCCACTCGCGCTCGCGCTCGACTGCGTCCCCGTGACACTAATGGTGACCTGCTGCGGCACCGCCGGCCCCGTCGTGAAAAAATACTCACTCCCGTAGACGCTCGTCGCGCTCGCGCCGTTCACGCTCGCGGTCTCGAGGTAGATGGCCGCGCCGTTGGTGGCCGGGATCCAGTTCGTGGCGCCGTTGTTCAGGACCTGGCCGAGGACTGTCGCGGTCGTGAGGGTGGAGCTGGCGGTATAGGTCACCACGAGGGGGACGGTGGCGGAGGCGTTGGGGCTGATGTCCATGGCAGATGGAGTGCAGGGATGTGGTGTGGGGGGGCGGGTTTGCAGTAGTGGGGCCTCTGGGGCAAGATGCGGGCGGTCTCGCTGCTGCTGCCGCCAGCTTTTTGGCCGATCGCTGCTGGTGTAGGTGATGTTTCGCTCTTGGGTATGTTTGCTTGCTGAGGTTCGGCTGAGGTTCGTGCGAGTCTCGAGCTTGTGCTGGTCCTGGTGTCACCGTCGTCGGTGTAGCATGCCGAATTAGCCGGTGCGGAGGGATCGACTTTACCAGAACCAGATTGAGTAATCTCGCTTTGGGTAAGTGAACGGGTAATTGAAGCAACTTGGTTGAATTACATCAGCTTTGTCACCCCCGAACTCAAGTTAACTCCGTGCCGGCCCGCTTACGTACTGCGAGACCGGGCTTCACTTCCTGCGTTCAGCAACACGATGTGCCCCAATAACTTGCGCTGCCCCTCCCCCCCGCCCCCAGAACGATCCTACCATCCGCGGCCCTCGCTGAACGCCCCAGCGCAATATCGACGGCTTGGCGAGGCTCGTTTTGGGACAATCTTCTCGGCACGGTCCATCGGAATCCTCGACCCTCGCGCTGACGCCTGATGTATCTTCGTGCGACCTCATCTGTTCAAATGCAACATCTGCTCAAATGCATCATCTGTTCAAATGCAACATCTGTTCAAATGCATCGTCTGTTCAAATGCATATGTGACCGTAGAGTGGCGACCCTTTGAACTCGAGATTGGACGATCGTATCCCTGTGGTATTGCGTCGCTTGCCCGCTGCAAGACTGCTCCACGACTCCAGTTTCCTTGCACCATCTCCGCGAAACGCCTCTCTGTACCATACGGCGCAATACGAAGCCGATGTCACCTGCCTCTCGCGTGGTGAGCGATGCTTCAACCACTTTCAAGACTTACTTGGCCGGCTACAACATGAACCTGACTGACGGGATTGGAGACATCTCCAAGAGCCTCCTGACCGTGATCATTTATATTGCATTCCGATCGCTACGAACAAGAGTGACCAGCGCGGAGTGTCAGTATTGATTGAGACGCTGGCGTTGCATCGCGTGAGCAGTGTCGTCCACGCTCGCGGCGTCACGCAACTCACTGGCTAATATTCCATGATGTCAAAGGGGCCTTTTAACTGCTCTTGACACCTACAGTAGTCCCGGCGGCAACAGCAGGTGCGACCTTCTTCCGGAAGAAGACCAAGAGTGCATTCCACGGTATAATGACCGCCACGACCCCGTATGGTTGCCAAAGAGACGTGTCGAAGAAGCCAGGTGTGTTGAGAACGAAAGGTGTGACCTTGAGCATGGCCAGCTTCGGCGAAGTAATCGAAATGTGTCGCTGCATAGTGCCTGTCGAAGAAAGCGCTGACACGGACGGTCCATGGAGATCGCATCGAGCTCGGCTAGCTCATCATTGGCTTCTATGACCGGCGTAGCTACTCGCTTCGGCGGCTTGCCTCGCTCTTGTGGAGACAAAGCCTCCCAACTAGGCTGAGCTGCGCTGGTTGCTGCAACTACTGCTTCGGCATCTTCGAGGGATTCTCTTGGTACTGCAGCGCGGGATGACCAGTGACAGTGGATCGCGGATACTGGGGAGCATGCACACTTTTGACAACGACCTAGCGTGTGTCTGGCGAGCCGATGTCGAATGTTTCGTCAATGTGTGTTTGGACAAGCAGCGATTCGTCAGATCCACGTGTGCTTCTGATATCGATTGAGCCTCGACGGTACTGTATCGTTGATCAACAGTTGCGTGTAGATCACGTCGTTCATCGTGAGTATCCCTGATCAGGCTGTAGGGTAGTCGGTGGTCGAGGGTTGTGGGTGATTGAGGCATGTATTGTGCAGGGAAAGAAATCTTGAGCATCTTACCATCCTTTTCTGATCAAGCATATTCCGTTCTGCTTCTGGCCGAGGCATGTTGCTGCTCTTGTCTCTCGTCCGATGATCGTGGCCTGGTCGGTCGTTCGATAGGCGAAGGCAATGTAGTTGGAAGTATGCAGCCGCTGGTCGGAAGCATGCGGCCGATGGCCAGCTACAGTACTTTGCCGCTCGCCAGGCTTCAGCTCGGACAGCCCGCCAATCTCATAGACAATATTCGGCTTACAAAGGCTCTATACTGGATGTCGTCGAGAGTCCTGATATCAGTGTCATTGTGTTCTCAAAATTGTCATTCAAGCTTTACAAACTCTTTGCATTGCCCAGAGTTCCAAGTGGTGCTGTTGCGATCATTCCTTCATCGACGAATGCAGCAGCCGAAGCCGAGCCTAGGCAGCTGCTGGTTCCAGGTGTGTCATTTTTTCCCGGCCGCATGCGCATTCGAAACCCCGACAAGCTCGACTCCCATGAGGCGATCGAGCATTTCATGGTAAATCTGCGAACTGGAATCGGAGCAGCAGTAGCGTCGGTCATGAAGATTTCGCCAGACTACATGGTCATGGAAGGACATGTCGTCCAAGACGTTCTGGGGTGGCAAAGACTCTGCTGAGTAACTCGAGGATTGGGTGTCGGGGCCGAAAGGAGGCCTGGATGTGACGACGGGCGCCACGGCCAGCAAGGCTGCGTTGGCAAAGCATCGCGCACAGAGGATTGGAATCGTGACACTGTATCAGCCCGTCGGCGATGTTCAAGTGCGAGCATGCATGACAGAAATGGGATATGGTGCCAAAAGTGTCCATGGACTGCGTTGCCTAACGGCTTTTTCGTTCGCACAAGTCCAGCCAGAGACTTTGAAGGATACGTTTCGGAAATGAATGGAGAGGAGGTGGATGCTCTCTTGCAAGTCGGGTTCAACTTTCATTGTGGTAAGATTGCGGCCGAGATGGCGATCGAGCTAGGCAAACCAGCTCTAGCAATCAATATGTGCACTCTCTGGCTAGCCTACCGAAACCATAGGATTGATGGCCGAATTGAGGGGTGGAGCGGCTTGCTCGAAAAGTTCTCAGCGCTCAACTCGATTTAGGATCAGTCGCAGGCTGATCCAACGAGAATTCAGACTTACGAAGCCTATCGACAAGTTCATTCAGAACGTCTCAAATGCAATTAAGCAAGCTTGTGCTGCCCGAGTCCCTTTCATGATCTACAGGAATGTGGGTTTGAGGATACTGCGGGATCCAGAATTTCATGTCATCGCCAAGGCTGCTCGTTGATGTGGGCGGTCCTATCTTCTCACGACTTGCAGGTTTTCCTCATCATGCCATCAAAGAGCATTCCAGCCGTGCTCACGTCTGCGGCCAGACCGTGCTTCCATAAACAATTGAAGCGGTGATTAAGATTGGCGACTTTCTTGACCATGCCATCTCCAATGTCCGGGTGTGAAAGGCTGTGGGCCTGGCGGCATTAGACACTTGTATCGATGTGCCGTTGCGCTCTTGGCCTTCGTGCGGAGTCATATGTTTCGAACGCGGTCTTCGGCAGCGAGCTACGTGGTTGCAAAGACTCTTGGGAGTGCTTGCGTAGTCTTGTGAGAACGCGAGACATGACCAAAGCGTCTTTCAGGGCTTGCCCGACGCCAGCGGCCTGATGCGGTAGCAAGGCGTGCGCAGCATTGCCGAGCAAGCGCACGAGGCCCTTGCAATATGTCGACGTTTGAGGCTGGTCTTATCGACCAGCGCTGGTGAGTGAGTACTTGTATGTTCGTGTTTGTTGTTGGTGATTACTCCGCGCATGAGGTACATGCGTGTTGGACACAGGCCAGTGAGTGTGGTACCACATAATGATATACTGACTGCGATGGAGATCAGTCATAGTTGCATGTTGTTGGCAAACATGATGCATAGATCAAGGACAATCCCGCAGACTGCAAATCTTCTGCGACAGGGTGTGCAGACGCATCGTGGGGAAGCATAAGCATCACCATTGCATCAATGCCTTTCTCTGGTCTAGCACAAGAGCTGTCGGCACGTCTTGACATTGCTGCTGCTTGTGCATCGGAGGCCCATTGTCAGCCTTGCTAGTGCAGCCGCCACACTGCCTTTATCGTCACTTTCTGATTGTGAAGCGGAACATTCAGTCCCTGACTCATGTGCATTTTGATCATGCGAGGTCGCTGATATGAACATGGTTGGAAGATGGATGGAAGTGCGAGGTGGTGTCGGAGGGAAAAGGTCAGCCGTGGAGAGACAGTTTCGGACAGCTTTGGTTGGCTGTGCTCGAACCCGCGCTAGCGGAGAAACGCCGGAGGATATGGATTCCTCCAACGGGAAGTTGTGCACGTCAGACATCTCC
>JAKBXD010000086.1 GCA_021840785.1 Pseudomonadota bacterium | reverse complement strand
GCAGATCGGCGGCCACGACGGCGGCGGGTGTCGGGAATATCCTGGAGATTCCCGTGCCGTTTGAAAGTCGCGCCATATCCTCTGTGAGTGATTCCCCAAGGGCGGCAACCAGCCGACCCGACAGCGTGGTCGCCGCGGCCACGCTAATTTGCTGACCCAATATCGCGCGCACGGTGAGTTCGAACAAATCCCATGCGCCTGGGACACGCAACCCCGGTCTCGCCCTGACGCGTGAAGCCATAAGCGAGTCTGTGGAAAGATGCTGGTCGATCCTAATGATCTCCGTATCCAGGTCAAACAGGCGGCGCAATCGCACCACGATGACGCCTACGGGGGGAATTTTCGTTGCGTGCAGGGTTGCCAGAAGCTGATCGGCCACCGGATCAGGATGGACTTCGACAAGGCCCTGTACCCCCTCTAGCTCAAAGGCGCGCCAATACTGGCCGGACTGCACGGCCTCCACCCCAGGGATGGCACGGCCTGCCAAAAATTCCAGCAGTGCCGCCCAGTCATAAGGCGGGGTATAGGGCAGCTTCAAGGTGATACCCGTAACCATGTCGCTCTTCGAAGCGGAAGTATGGCGCAGTGTGCCGGGTGCACACCCACAATGGCGCTGCATGACCGCATTGAAACGGCGGACGCTGCCAAATCCTGCGGCAAGTGCGACATCGGTCATGGAAAGTCCGGTTTCTGCAATCAGTTTTTTGGCCAGCAGAATGCGCTGCATCTGCGCCAGAGCCGTCGGCGGGCTGCCGAGCACGCGCCCAAACAGTCGCCGCAAATGCCGTCCGCTGACACCTAATTGCGCAGCCACCTCCTCCAAACTAGTGCCATTCCAAGCGCCGTCATCATTCATCCGCTGCAAGGCCCGAGCAACCATCAGGGCGCTGCCCTCTGCGAAGGGTTCGGTTCCCGCCAACTCCGGGCGGCAACGCAAACAGGCTCGGAAGCCCAACTGCCGGGCTATCGCAGCGCTGGGTACAAAGAGACAGTTTTCCAGCTTGGGGGGTCGTGCGGGACATATCGGACGACAATAGATGCCCGTGGATAACACCGCCGTGTAGAACTTGCCGTCAAACCGCGCGTCTTTTGCCAGGACGGCGCGGTAGCACGCTTCGCGATTAAGGTCCGATGTATTCATAGTCCCTTTATAAGCTAGGCGGCAGCGGGCGTCTCGTCATTTTCGGACGTCGATATTGAGGAGAGACGCCGTGTAAAATCAAATCCACACCATTTTTTATGTGCCCTCACGACTCCCCCAACGGCACCGCATGGGCCAGAGGCCGCCACTGCAAATGCTGAAACATCTGCAAATAGCGGCGGGCGGCGTGATGATCGGTTTTGAGCATGAAGCGCCAGAAGCCGAAAATCCGGGCCAATGTCATCATCTGCGTGGCGTAATTGCCCCAGGTATAGCGCGCGTTGACCCGCGCTAATGCGCCCTCGGAAATTGTCTCCCAGACACGGATATCGGCAGCAGCCGCTTCCAGGAAATCCGCCAGCTTTTCAGTCGCCTCCTGCTGGTTATTGGGGTCGATATGAAAGCCGGAAACACCGTCTTCGATGATTTCCAGGGGGCCGCCAAAGCGGGTGGCAAAAACCGGTAGACCAGAACTCATGGCTTCGATCACTGTCAGTCCGAAGGCCTCAAAGAGTGCGGGCTGGACAAAGCATCCACGGGTATCGCCAATAACCCGGTAGAGTTCCCCCGCCACACTTTTGTCGAGTAAAGCGCCTATCCAGCGCATCTGCCCGTCGAGTCGATACGCATCCATAATATCGTGCATCCTTTGGATTTGCGCCCTCTCCTCTTCGTCCTGAGAATTCTGCGGGTCGACGTGACCGCCGATGATAACCAGGTTGGCCAGTTTGCGCAGCCGTTCCGAGGCACCAAAAATCTCAGCCAGCCCGCTGAGATTTTTGATGTGATCCATGCGCGCCATACTGAAAATGATGGGTTTATCCCGATCCTTTAGTACGCCGCGACGATCCGCGGCGGGCTCCTCGCCAAAGAGCAACGCATCAATATCGTCGTGCAGAAAACGCAGGCGTTCTTTGCGAGAGGAATAGGGAAAATAATAGTGGGCGTCGGCCCCCGGAGAGACGATATTAAATTTGATATCGAAGACGTCAATCCCGTTTTCCACTCGATATAGTCCGGGGAGGCTGTAATTTTGATATCCTTCGTACTGGCCCACCTCGCGGTCATTTCCGGCGATTTCCTGATAGGTGCTGGTAATGATAATGTCGGCGGAGTTCATGGCGATGAGATCCGCGGTGAACTGGCAGGCGAAATGATGGCTGACATCGTGATCACGCCAGTAGAGATCGCTGTAGAGATATTTACTCTTCTCCAGCGCGTGGGCAATGTTGCATTGGGTGACATTCAGCCGCGCACTGAGGATGGTGGCCACCAGATTACCATCGGAGTAATTGCCGATAATCAGATCAGGACGACGACCAAATTCCGCCAGGGCCTCCCGTTCAAGGTCATCGGCATAGCGTTCCAGCCAGGGCCAGACATTGAAGCGGGATATCCACTGCGGCAATATTTCGCCATTGGGGTGGCGGAAAGGCACACGGAGAATCTGCACGTTGTCGGCGCCCTGGACGGGCTCCAGACGCTGGTCGCAGGAGGTGCCATCGGCATTGGGAATCAGGCGGGTGGCGATCAGAATACGGGGTACGATATCCACCCCCTGACGGGCCAGGCGCCCGCGCATTTCCTGTTCCAGCGCCCGCGCCTGATCGAGAATGTAAACGACCTGCCCGCCGGTATCCGGACGTCCGAGCACCTTGTCCTGCGCGAACCAGCCATGAATAGACACGATCAGTATTTTGGAGATCATGGGGATGCGGTCGATGAATGCTTGCAGACTCTCTGCCGAGGGGGCGTCCAAGAGATCCATCAGCAGGCGCATGGTCTCGCGCACCCGGCCGGCGGTGTCTCCCCAGCCAGGGGCGAAGCCGCGATGGGTCATCTCCACGGCAAACTCCGTCCACGGTTTGGTCTTGGGGAGCGTCGCCAGATACTGCACGGTCTGGCGTAGTGCCTCGAAATCCGGCGGCTGATCATGCACCATCAGTGATTGTCCGTTGAGCTTATGCACGGCCAAAAAGTCGAGAATGCTCTGGCGCCCCGTCTTGATGTTCCCAAACAGTTGCCCAGCCAGGCGGCGGTTCATATATATAAGCCCTTGTCCGATGGTGTCCTCATCTTGCAGGTGATAGGGGACAGCACGGAAATCCTCAAAATTCACGGTGAGTATCGGCTCCTGATCATTTGCGGGGAGCACCTGTTTTTCTTTGAAAGCCAAATAATCACCCTGCGTGAGTGTCTCCAGATCGAGCTGTTCCCGATGCAGGCGCAAATAGGTCCAGCGCCCAGGGCCGGGACGCCAGGCCAGATAAATCCAGGGTTCTGCGAGCACCGCCTCTTGCAGTCTGGAGAAAAACTCCTGCAACACCACGAGGTCTGCATCATTGCCGTAGTCTGCGGCAAAGTCGTCGATGGCCGCTTGCAAGTCGGTATAGAGCAGAAATGGGCGTTGCAGATTGAACAGATGTCGCAACAGCTCGGCAACACAATGGGGATTGTGGCTGATACAGCGGCGCAGATTGTCAGGCATGGGCTTCTTCTCCTGGGAAACGGTAGTGCTGGATGCCTTCAAGAATACCCCAGGCATGATGGGCACTGGCGAAATAGATGTGATGTTTATCTCTTAGTCCGTGTAGTTCCGGGCTGTGGTTGCCGACAATAACCCCACAAATTTCGCCGCCCATCATATCGGCGTCGTTGCCGGAGTCTCCCGCGGTAAGCACCGCATGCAAGGGCAATCCCCAGCGAAAGGCCAGGAAACGGATGGCGTGGCCCTTGGACGCCCGAATGGGCAACACATCCAGAAAGCAATTATGGGAAAGCACCACATGGGCGGCGATCTGCTGCTCATGCAAGCGCTGCTGCAGGTTTTTCGTCGTCGGTGGGCGCTTGGGGTCTACATAATAGCTTACCTTGAAGGCGCTCTGGGTGAATTTTTCCTGCAGGCGCAGGCCGGGCACCCCGGCCAGTGCCTGCAATACCCCTTCACGCCACCAGCGATAGTGCAGATGAGCGGCCCAGTCCTGATCCTCGCGCAGCTTGCTGCCATAGACGATACGCGTACCCACATCGGTGATGCAGATGTCCGGACAGGGGACCTGGTGTGCCGCGAGTATCTCCATGGTTTGTTTTAGATTGCGGCCGGTGGCCACGCCAAAGGCTACCCGGGGATGCTCCCTCAGCCATTCCATCAGCATGGCGAGCCCCGTCGGGTCGCCAATCAGCGTATTGTCGATGTCGGATATGAGCAGATGATCCGCCGTCGGTAAGGCACGGCGTATCCCCTGGCGGGCGGCGCACTCGCGGCGCAGCTGTTTGCGCTGACGTCGGAGGATACGTTCCACTTCCGCCAGATAACGACGCGCATGGGCATCCCAGCTATAGACCCGATGCACCCCCAGCAAGCCTGCCCGGCTGGCACGCTGCCAACGTTGGCGATCAAACAGCATTTGCCGGAGGGCGTCTTGCATCTCTCCGATATTCAGCGGATCCACCAGAATGCCGTTGCGACAGTAACGGATGATATCCTGCGGGCCACCATGCCGGGTGGCGATGACCGGCAAACCCGAGGCCGCAGCTTCCAGCAGGGTCAGGCCAAAGGGTTCAGTGAGTGCCGGGTTGATGAAAACACCCTTATAAATGGCCGCATAACGGTAATATTCGGGAATATCTTCCGGTTCATGGTGCTTGGGGAGGGCGACTCGCCCGTAAAGATCGTAATCGTCAAGGGCATGCAGTACGCTCTGAATCACCCTTTTCGCCCCGTGCGGGAGCTGCCCAAGGTGGTCACGTTGGCCCATGACCAAAACCAGGTTGGCCTTTTCCCGTAAAACGGGGTCCGTGGCGTAGGCCTCAATCAAACGTTGAAAATTTTTACGCTCATCGGGGCGGGCAATGGCCAGAATGGGGGGCTTGCGCGGTGCCTCCAAAAAACGGCGTAAGTCGGGCAGCAGCGGTGAAGAACGCTGCCGCCCTGGTCGGGAAAACCGTCGCAAATCCACACCCGGCGGCAGGATCTTGAAATGCGCCCGCACGGCGTTCTCGTACAGGCCATACTGTTCCTCCACTTCCTGACGAGTGCTGGCCAGGACCACGGACGCTTCACTGAGTACGGATTCTTCGGCGGCGATGCGTCGCGGGAAACGAAACTGCCGGTCGATACTTTCCACCTTACGACCGGTAGTGATCAGCCTTTCCCGCTTATCCCGCCCCAGGGAATGACCGGTGTGAATGAGCGGAATGCCCAGCAGGCGGGAGAGGCGCACCCCTACGTAACCCGCATCGGCATAGTGGCTGTGGATGACATCGGGAATACAGTCTTCACTACGGATAAAATGCAGCGCACTGTCCACAAAAGTATCCAGGTAATCCCAGAGCCGCTCTTTTTGCAGGTATTTATGCTCTGGCCCGGCAGGCAGACGAATAATTCGCGCGCCGGATGCCAATAGTTCGCGCGGTTCTCCATAAATGGGATTCATGCCGGGATCGCTAAAGCGACGCGTGAGAAGGTCGATCCGGGTGACACGCGGGTCCCGTGCCAGCGCCTGTATTTCGTCGAGGACATAGCCAACCTGGCCGCCGGTATCTGCATCGACCCCGAGTTCCGGGGTTCCGCAAATGCGGCCGTGGATACTCAGCATCAGAATGTAAAGACCCTGGTGGTCCGACAAATTTAATCCTCCTTAGTCCATCGCGCCATTATGGTCCGATAAAACTCGGGTTGATCCGGCATGGCGCCGGATGACGCACAAATGGCCGCTGCCAATTCCCCAGCCCTCTGCAATCGCCGTGGAATGGCATCGCCGTGAAACAGGCTCCAGAGCCAGCCTGCGGCAAAGGCATCCCCAGCCCCGACGGTGTCCTGGACAGCAGTGGAGACTGCTTCCGCCTCGTAAAAATTGGCCCCATCCCCATAAGCGGCACCTGCAGCGCCGCGGGTCAGCAAGACGGCCTGCACATCAAAATGCCGGGCCACCATCTGCATCGCTTCCCGCAGGGTCGAGGCTGGAGAGAGTTCGTAAGTACGAATGATCTGTTCCAGTTCCTCCATATTGCATTTCAGTATAGACGAACCCTGTATGACCTCGGTCAGCAATTCCTGATTCCACCAGGGATCGCGCAGATTGATATCTACAAAGCGCCACTGGGCACGAGCGCGCAACTGACGCCAGGTCGCCCGCGACGGCCCGTTCTCCCGCAAGGCGAGACTACCGTGATAGAGCCAGGGAATGGCGGGGATCATGCCGGAGGACAAACGAATGGCATCGTAAGCCTGATGCGGCAGAATTTCGAAGCGGTGCCCCTGCCGGACGTCTGCCGTCACCCGTACCCGACCGGTGGGAAGCAACGCGTCCTCCGTCACTTCGTCCGTGGACATCCCCCAGTCCCGCATGTGCTGCAAAATGTGTTGCCCCGAGGCATCCCGTCCCACCCTGCTGACAAAAACGGACGCCACACCCAGCGCATGGAGGTGTTGCGCGACATTGAAGGGCGCACCACCCAGTCGTCGCACATCTCCGAAATCGTCGATCAGACACTCGCCGAAAATAACGCCGATGGGCGCGTCTGCATTCATGGTACGGTCTTCTCATTCGCGCCGGCTTTTTTTTTGACATCGGGCAAGCGACGAATAATGCGTTGGAAAAAGAGATTATTGGGTATCACCACAATCTGGCCGTCATCCTGGCGCAATTCGGTAAACATGAGATTTTCTTCAATGACCTCACCGGTCAGTGATTCCGGGAATATCTCGATACGTTGCCCCAACTGTAAGGGCTGCCAGAACCAGATAAAAAAGCGCGCCGTAATGTTGCTGACCATGGCCCATACGGCCAGCATACCGACGCCAATCACCGCCAGTAAGCTGACAAAAGTGGTCCAGACGGCAGTGACGTCGACACCCCAGACCCGCAGTACGACAACCCAGACAATGAGCCAGAGAAACCAGGTGGTGATTCTCTGGAGCATCACGCCATAGCCGCGTGACATGGCCCGTCGCCTGCCAAGAAAGTCCATAAGATGAACAATTACACTGCCATACCAGCGTAATATCAGAAGGCTGCCCGCCACGATCAGCAGGGTATATATCAGCCGGTGCAATAACCATTCGGGGTTCGTCGTCAGCCCGTGGAAAATCATGCTCATACATCACTCCCCTCTGCTTTATTTTTTACCATAACGTAGCGAACGCAGACGGGCAAATCCGCGCCCGCCGGGCGTCATGCCCACGGTAATCCATGTTTGCGAAATCCAACGCCATATTATTTGTCAGGGAACCAACGGAGCAAAGGCCTATCAGATAAGGTATACACCTCGCACGATACCGTAAATGGCGGCCCGACAAACGACACCAGGAGAGGTCATGGCAGACACCCGGAATCCCGGCACCATCATGGGCGAGAAGGTTATTGCCGCTCGCATTCAACTGGCACGCGAACACCTGGATCGCTTGCGCGCCATCCTGAAGGAGCCCGGTCGCTGGATATCTGTCTGGTTTTTGGCCTATGCCCTGCTGGGGGCGGTTTCCTCCGGGCTGCTGCCTATTCTATTGCCCCTGATGATTGTCACCCTCACCCATCATCTCAGTTGGGTTGCCTACGTCATGGGCGGATTCAACCTCGGACTGCTGACTTCACCCTTGTGGGGGGGCGTGGCCGACAGCAAACACCTGCATCGCCCCATTTTTTTTGGCGGCTTTCTGGTATTGCTGATGGCGCTGGCCGCCATGCCTTTTCTGCCGGGTATCCTCACCTGGAGTGGACTCTCGCTGCTCGCCGGCGCGGGAACCTCCGCCGTGGCGACCATGGCCAGCCTGTTCATCGTCGAGTTCGACCCCCAAAATGAATGGGAACCTCGGCTGGGCTGGCTGCAAACTTTTAACGGCGGCGGG
>JAKBXD010000085.1 GCA_021840785.1 Pseudomonadota bacterium | reverse complement strand
TAAACGGTAGCTTTGCACTTCAAAATTGAAACCGCCCTTTATAAGAGCAACACATTAATGATTATTGACAATAATAGCACTCTATCCGGGTTTCTTGGCCTGCAGGATTCCGACTTTCAGGTCATCGACCGTTATCGCGATGCCTTGGATAAAGAAGCGCCGGCGCTTGCCCACGCTTTTTACGATTATCTGCTCAGTCACCCCACCACCGCCGCCGTATTCCGGGATTTTTCCAGCGCGCGCCTGGAGGCCCTGATCCAGAAGCAGACGGAACACGCCACTGGCCTTCTGGCCAACCATATGGACAAGCCCTGGGGGGAGTCCATGCGCAGAATCGGGGCTCTGCACCACCGCCTCGGCATCGAACCATCGTGGATCGCCGGCGCCTATATTCTCTACTGGCGCCATTGGCAAAAAATACTTCAGGTGCAGGTTCCTGAGAGTGACCGGGATTTGCTGAGGGACGCCCTGTTCCGTCTGCTGGTCGGTGACCTCATGGTTCAACTCGACGGCTACGCCCACGCCTCCCGTGAGACCGATTCTGAGAGGCTGGCCTTGTCTGATGTGCTGATGAGCGTCCTTGCCGTCCCTCGAGGCAAGGAGTCTTTGCGGCCGGATGATTTGCTGCAGCAGATCTGCGAAGCCTTGCCTTCCAAGAGCAGCAGCGTACGTCTGGCCGGTTACATGGTGAGCGACGCCATGGGAGAGACGTTCACCTTGGAGCACCAGGCCGGGTTCCGGTTGCCTGCGCTGCAGATCCCGAAGACCGCCGGAGATCCCTGCTGGGAGGCGTTGAAAAGCGGTCGGCTCCTCATTCAATCCGTGGATGATCCGCAAGCGCCGGAATGGACAAAGGCCTTGCGCAATCACATGGCGGAAATCGGTATCTTTCCTTTCGGGACAGGAAATTTGCGTGGCGTAGGCCTGATCGGCGTGCGCGAAAAGGGTTATTTCCAACGGGTTGGGTCGACATACTTCGATGCCTTTGCCCATCTAGGGGAACTGATTTTTGTCCTGCGCAACCAATTTTTGCGCGATCCCCTCACCGCCTTGCCCAACCGTGTCCTCTTCATGGACTTCCTGGAGAACGCCAGAAACCAAACCATGCGGCACGAGCGGCTTCTGGCCGTGGCCATCCTGGATTTGGATGGTTTCAAGCAGGTGAATGACCGCTTGGGGCATGACACCGGAGACCAGTTGCTGCAAGCCGTGGTGCAAAGACTGCAGGCGCGGTTACGGGCGGGAGATGTCCTCGCGCGCCTGGGTGGCGATGAGTTCGGTCTGCTGTTGCCCGATTTGGAGCGCCTCGATGATCTCGATGGCCTCTGCGAGCGACTACTCGCCGCCATTCATGAGCCGCTGGAAATCGATGGCGAGGCGGTCAGCGTTACAGGCAGTCTGGGGGTCACCGTTTTCCCACTGGATGACAGCAGTGCCAGTACCCTGATACGCCACGCCGATATGGCGCTCTATGCCGCCAAGGACGCGGGCCGTGATCAGTTTCATCTGCATACCTTAGCCCTGGATGAGGCCATGCAGACCGAAGCGTGGACGCGTGTCATGTTGCAACAGGCGTTGCAGGAAAACCGCCTGGTGCTGTACTACCAACCGATCGTATCCAGCACTGGGGTGGTCGTAGGCGTGGAGGCCCTCATCCGCCTGCAACACCCGGAGAGGGGCTTGCTTGCACCCGCCGCCTTTTTCTCCGCCCTGGACCATCCCCGCCTCGCGCGGCCCATCGGTCGCTTCGTCCTGAACGCGGCGCTGCATCAGGCCATCCTCTGGCAAGAGGCGGGCCTGCCACTGCGCGTATCGATCAATATCAGCACACGCCACCTGCTGGATGCCCGGTTCCTGGAGGATCTTCAGGAGGTGCTGGCCAAGCACCCCGGCCTGCGACCGGAACAGATCGAGATCGAAATCACCGAATCGGCGCCTTTGCGCGACATGCCAAGAGCGCAAAGCTGCCTGATCGCCTGCCATCGCCTGGGGGTATGTGTTGCCCTCGACGACTTCGGCACGGGCAACGCCTCTCTGACGTACCTCCAACGGCTCCCGGCCGATTCCATCAAAATCGATCGGAGTTTCGTGCGGGATGCGATCGATGAT
This sequence comes from Pseudomonadota bacterium, assembly GCA_021840785.1. The sequence goes on along the minus strand of JAKBXD010000085.1, from coordinate 5,993 downwards.
CCCAAGGATCTTGCCATCGTTACGGCGGTTATCACGGCCAGCCGCATGCTGGGTATGGACGTGATCGCAGAGGGAGTGGAAACGGCACAGCACGCCGACTTGCTGGTGAAGATGGGCTGCAACCACCTGCAGGGGTATTTTTTCTCCAGACCGATTCCGGCCGAGGACGTTCCTGCCTGGATAGCCCATTTTCGCCCGGCTCCACGGCCGAAGAATTTCTTGCCTACCCTGGAGATTCTGTCACCTCTCCTGGAGGGGCACATTCTGCGCGTAGAGAAATTCATCGGTGCGCTGCGTCAGGAAAATCCATTTCCCGCCCACGTCATAGAAAGTGATGCCGAGGAGTATTGCCATCTGGGGCTATGGTTGCGCGGGGAGGGAAAGCACCTTTTTGATGGAACACCCCAATTTACGCGGCTCCTCAGTCGCCACGAACGTCTGCATCAGATCGCCCGCGCGGCCAAGTTACGCTTTGATGCCGGGGATGCGGATGGAGCCCTGGAACAGGGAAACCTGCTGGATATGGAAAATGGCTTGCTGCTGGCCGAATTGCTGGCCATGACAGGCGAAAGCCGGGATGATGGTAGCCATCACATTTGAGACAATGGGTTAAGCTATCTAATGGCAAGACAGGATGCATCATTCTGTCTCATGTTCCTGTTGCCATAAAAATCCTTTCAGATTGATTTTTTGACGTTTCCGTTCGCGATCAAACATGAGACAAAACAGTGAATTTCACAATTTCATGTCCGGTCACGGGGTAGGTCATTCTAGCCGAATTCAATGACCGCTATCAGTCTGTTACCGCCCATGACCACCACCTCCCTGCAATCTACCGCTTTCCTTTAATGGTCGGCAAGCATCGTCACTGCCCTCCGTAAGATTATCCATCTGTGTGTGACGCCTCAACCAGTTCAATGGCACGCCCCTACATAATGTCCAGTTGTTGTTGTGTTGATTGGAAAAGTGTATCCATGTTCAACTCCTTCCCCGATAGCTACGGAGTGAAAATCACGCTCATTAACGCCTATCGTCACTCGAAATTTCATGTTCATTCGCACAACACCGATTTGCGGTTGGTTTAAGAGACAATGCTCCTGAAAGATGCCGGTCCGCTCACTATTTTCAACTACAGTATTTCCGATGGCTTTGCAGGAAAATCCTTTGCCTGGATCCGTTAAAATCATCCAGGACTCTGTGTCTGTTTTAGGAAGACATAGGGTATTGGTAGTCGTGACGCCACCTGCGGAGGTGTTTGTAACTTGCCACTCGCCGTGCATAACCTGCGGTATTCCTTGCGCAAACGCCTCTGTTGAAAATGACACAATACAAGACAACAACATAATTCGACGAATATACATATTGTCTCCGACACAATCTATTAAACGATCTAACATATTGACTCCAGCAGGCTATCGGTTTATCAGTGTGCGTTGTTAATAGACGCACGCTTGGTAACCATTGCCGATCATGTTGATTTCGCGCCATCCACCGATGACCACATTAGTTCGCCTGACTTTATTGGCACATAACCAAACCACCAGGCATTATTTATTCGGTATCCTGCCAGGACCGACATTTTGCAAATTCTTGCAACATGAACATCCGCGCGTGAAAAACTTGGTCCGCTTACCTTGTTTTTCTTTTCCGATCCATAATATTCGCGAGAAATTGAGATATATCTGTCCGATGGATCAATTATCAATTTTTTTATATAAAATGAGGAGTTGCAATGATTCATGTAAATGGTTGGGCTTTTCAAGGCCAGTTTACCCCATGACTTGATCTTGATAGATTCTCCTTGCCAAGCACCACACTGGCCCTCAATATTTCCTGTATTCAGATGAGGCCAGAACTCTAATTGCGCTCCACCACAATAGAATCTTTTTCCAGTCTCTTCTGAAGCGTATCCGTGTTTATTATAATAAGTCCAGTCGGATTCATTTCCAATATTTTTATAGTCCATTATCGGTCTGGTCTTTTTATCACCTGGCTGGTCACCTTCCGAAATTTTATTAATTATATGCGCGGTCCCATGATCACATCTATAGAATATATCACTTTTTGCGGTCAACGGTGAAATCGCTGAAAAAGCAAATAATAAAGATTCGATAAGTACCAAATTTTTTAAAATATATCTCATGATATATATACGATATGACCTTTAATCGCAACGTCCGCTTATTGTCTGCTGCCGACCGTCAGGGCTCAACGGCGGCAGGGCAGCGGGAGCGGTCATTCCAACACCGATCGTGGAGGATCCAGTTTTACTCATCGTTTGACGAGATGGATGACATCGTTTGTCGAATACCCCTTGTTTGCGCGACACTCGATGTGCATAAAAGACCCAAGAGCGAGCCGCCCATATAAGCGGCTCGTTTCGTTTTAAGCATATTAGGGAGCGCCTGGCCCTCCACGTGGCGGTCCCCCCATAGGTCCTTGTGGGGGCTGTTGGGGACCCGGACCTCCGAGTCTGCCTGGGCCACCTTGCGGTGGCCCTCCCGCCGGTCCTTGCTGGAACTGAGGGCCTCCAGGTCCTGGTCCTCCGGGTGGCGGACCTTGTTGCGGGCCGAATCCAGGCCCACCAGGATAAAATCGATTGGCTCCTGGTGGACCCGGTGGACGGGGTAGCCTCGCTCCGGGCGGGGGCGGAGGTGCTTGCCGCATGCCTAGATAATGGAAAAAATTTCCCGGCGGTGGCAGTGGCGGTGCGCCTGGAGGAGGTGGCGGAGGTGGAGGCGCACCCGCAGGTAGAGGCGGCGGAGGCGCTGGATAATACTGATAATAGGATTGCGGATAGTAGTACCACATCATATATTGTGCATAGAGCGGCTGGCTGTAATAGCTGGTGTACCCATAGGGCGGCTGCCAGTAAGCATATTGCTGGGGCCATCCGGCATTACCGATGTTGATACCCATATCTCTCGACAATACGCTGATATCGAAGGGAAAGGCCGCAGCCGGTACAAAACTAGACAACAAACCTGCTCCGGCAAGCGCGAGAGGGATGCGGAGTAAAATAGCGTTACGGGACATTTTAACCTCCTTGATTATTGGTATACGACAGGGCCGCGGATCCGCTTTATGACCCTGGCGGTTAATTGCCATACCCGTAATTGCCAGGATCCAGCCCATAGGCCGACGATGGCGGGCGGTTGCCCTGGTAACCATATCGATGTATGGATTTGATGATGTCCTCGGCGGATACTTAAAATTGCATACCTAAGCCCACATCCCCCCGAAGTATGTTGGGAGCGCCTCGCTGTGTGAAATCATCATCGTGCAATCCTACATAGAGGGATACGTTTGCCATCAACGGATAATATGCATTTACTCCCATTTGCAGCAGGTCCGATGTGTTGTTGAAAGTGGCCGGTGCAAATCCAGAGACATGATGGGTTTCAGAGATACCACCAAGGTACCCGATGTATCCGGTAAAATTGATACCCGGCAATGCAGTTGCTGCATATAGACCCCCACCCAGATCATTGGTGCTCAGCGAGGAGTGATAGTCATAATAGCTGTTGGACTGTGCAAAACGGTTATACTCATACCCCACATAAGGTCCGACCGCCAGGATGTTGCTGGCATGGAAGAGATAGCCGAATTTGAGTCCAACCGTATTGATATTGCCCCCGGTATACCCCTGATAGGTGGCTCCGAACTCGTGGCGGTATTTAGCCGTACCAAACAATCCACCATTGTAAAGGCTGGCACGCAGACCCAGTCCGCCGGTGGTGTTCCCATATTGATTGGTAGTCCCTTGCACATTGCCGGAAACACCGACTTGATTCATGACGCCATATATGGATGCTTCGGCGCCTATCGGTAAAGTGATTGCGAGAGTCAATGCGGTTAACCATATTTTTTTCTGAATCATCAGAACACTCCTGCCTATTTGGTTTAAAAAAGCCATACCATGCGATCAGACCGCCCTTCGGGTTATGACAGAAAGTATGAGAAATCTCACTGACAAGCCCGAGATTTAGACAGCAGAATGTGTGCCAAAGGTTCCGGCAGGCTGAATTGCTTGGTGAAATCAACGGCCTGCTCTGTTCGTTCATGAAGTTGCTCTGCGGGCTTCACGGGATCTCGGTGCTGCCGGGTCAGTTCTCGAGCGCATCTGTTGTGCTTAAGCGACAACCAATCGCAACGTCGTCTCTATCGGCTTCCGATAAGGTAAAACGAACCCATTGTATTTTCTTTGATTTGAGAACCACCACGGGTGTCGTCTCTGCTTCAGCATTGCTTCCCCACTCTGGAATGTTTATTGCGTGAATCATTCAGCTCATTGATTCCCGTATTCGGGTAGCGAAGAGAACCGATCCCCTTCAAGGAGAATCTCATGTTACGTGAAATCCAGTATCTGACAGGCCGTAAAGTGTGGCATCACGCATTACGTATCGCGGCCTTGGGTGCTTTGGCGGCATTGGCAGGATGTTATGCCTACCCCCCCGGCCCACCTCCGGGGCCTGGCGGTTATTATGCGCAACCCGCACCACCGCCGCCTGGAGGGCCAGCGGGTCCCGGTGGTTATTACCAGCAACCCGGTCCGCCCCCACCACCACCCCCTCCATGAGAGGTTCCGCAAGAGGGTTCAAAAGCTACAGGCCAAGCACTTTGCTGTGAGCGGGTTACGCAAAAACACGCCCCATTTGTTGCTGAAATGGGGCGTATTCCACATCCTTGAAGGATGCTTTCAGTGCATCAAAGCACCCGTCGCCGCCCCCGCCGCACCACCTACAGCGGCCCCTACTGCCGGATTGCCGCCAGCGACGGCACCGAGCACCGCACCGCCAGCGGCACCAATGGCGCCCCCACTCAGTGCGCGTTGCCCGGTGGGGCTCATGTTGGCACAACCGACCAAAGCGATCAGGCAAATACCAATCAGCAGGGCCTTTGTCCCGTACCTATGCTGGCCATATTTAAAATTGAACGTGGATAACATGCGGATATTTCTCTCCTTAGGGTGTAGGTGAAGAAGCGGATCTGGATAGCTGTTCCACGTCCCGCATTGCCCGACGAATTTCTTGTCGGGCAACAGGAGATGGCGTTCCAGAACCTGGTGCAGCGCATAACGGTTTTACTACCGCCTGGATTTGGTCAAAGTCATCCATCAAAAGACCAGAGTGTGGCCGTGTTGTCAGTTTTTGTTGCAATTGACGAGCTTGCACCTGGTACCGCTGGCAATCGCGCTGTAATCTCGAGGGTCTCTGGATCGGACCCGTGGGAACTGGCAAGACCGAAGTGGGAGGTTGAGACAATGACGGCCTTGGCTGATGGGTAATAGGTGCCTGTGCCGGTATCGGGGACGGAGCGACCATGGTTGAGGCACAGCCGCTCAATAGTAAAGTACCCATAATCAGCCAAAAATACGGTGTCCTTTGCATGCTGTCTTCCTACGAAATCCGGCGTCACTGTCAGGGAGCGGATACATAGCCCACCACAGGCGTGGGAACCGCGTAGTAGATGGACGGGGATCCCGGCGGCGGAGGCGGCGGACCACCCCAAGGTGGAGGCCCTGGCGGTGGAGGTCCCGGCGGTGGTGGTGGCGGCGGGGGCGGGGCTGCATAGTAATACACGGGTTGTGGGGGTGGAACATAAACCACTGGAGGAACAGGGTAATAAACAGGCGCCCCTCCCAAGGAAACACTGAGCCCTGGAACTGCCAAACCCAGGGAAAGGTTATCGGCAAGCGCCGGGGTGATTCCAGCAACTGGCGAAAGCACGAGAATAACGGCAGCCGCCAATAGCATCGGTTTTCGTCGCACCTGTGAAGCAGGGAGAAACGGTTTCACGGCAATGCCCCCATAGAAAATTCAACGCCACAAAGGACAATTGCAAAAAACGTTCCTGGTAAGACTTCTGACTATTTACGGGCTTCCGGTGGGTGTTCACCCTGTTCGGCACATCTCTACTGTAGTCGGTTGACTACATTTATACGTTGCTCCATCTCATCTTCCTGATTTGGTGAGGCTTGTGTTGTCGCCGTT
>JAKBXD010000084.1 GCA_021840785.1 Pseudomonadota bacterium | reverse complement strand
GAAGGAATGACCACATGATTTTGAGCCTGTCTGAAGAAAGGGCGACTGTGCTGAAAATGAGAGTGTACCTGACCAACCTGCATCGTCTACGCGGCCTTACCATTCAGGAGGTCGCCCAAGGTTTGGGTCAGCGCTTTGGCCTGTGCGTCCGTCAGTTTGCGCCCACGCTCGTTGAGGATGAAAAAGGTATCTTCTACCCGTTCACCAAAAGTGGAGACTTTGGCACCGTGGATATTGAGTTGTAGGGTGCGTAGTGCCTCACCCACCTGATAGAGCAGACCCAGATGATCAGCGGCACGCACCTCCAGCAGGGTATAGCGAGGTAGGACGCGGTTGTCTACCCGGATCTCGGCGGGAATATGGGCAAAAAAACGATGACGTGGGTCGCGATGACGTAATCCAAAGCGGGGTTTGCTGGCGGTCTCGCCATCGATGACCGCGCGCAGCTCGGCAGCGAGGTCAACGTGGGCCTGATCGCTGTGGGCGAAGGCGTGGCTGTTGTCGATGACCAGAAAGGTATCGATAGCACGCCCGTCTTCGCTGGTATCGATCCGAGCGTCGATAATGTTGAGGGACTGCCGATCCAGCGCGCCGGTAATTTGCTGAAAAAGCCCCGGCCGGTCCGAACCGTAAATCAGAATTTCACTGCCGTCGGGCGCATGGGGCCGTACGGCGACGAGGGTTTTGTGGCCCTTGTGCGCCAGTATTTCCCGGCAATGCCAGAGCAGTTCGTCCTCGCTGTAACGCAGGAAATAAGGACCGGAAAGATGTTGCCAGAGGGCGCGTGTCCGCAACTGGCCCATACTGGCGATGCCCTCTAAAACAGCGCGCTGTTTGTCGGCGACGATTTGCGGAAGATCCCGTGTCTGGCGATCTTCCCGCTGGAGTTCGCTGGCCGTCGCCCGGTACAGCGTGCCGAGCAGTAACCCCTTCCAGTCATTCCAGAGATCCGGATTGGTGGCTCGCATATCGGCGACGGTGAGGAGCAGAAGATAGGCAAGATGCCGTTCATCCTGGACCAGATGGGCAAAATCGCGGATGACCTGCGGATCTTCGAGGTCACGTCGCTGGGAGACGCCGGACATTTGCAGGTGTTGTTCCACCAGCCAGACGATCAGTTCCGTATCGCAGGGCGACAACTGTAAACGCCGGGCAAAACGTCGGGCTTCCTGCGCCCCGATTTTGGAGTGATCACCACCGCGGCCTTTGCCGATATCGTGAAAGAGGCCGGCCAGCACCAGCAACTCCGGTTTTTCGACCTGTTCCCGGGCGGCGTTGGCAAGGGGCATCTGTGCTGTCTCGCCGGTCCATATCTGACCAAGGTTGCGGAGCAGAAAGAGGGTATGCTGATCAACGGTATAAACGTGGAAGAGGTCGTGCTGGATGCGTCCGGTAATCTGTCCGAAAGCGGGGAGTATTCGCGCCAGAATGCCACATTGCTGCATCATTTTAAGGCTGCGATAGGCGCCCTCTGGTTGGGTGAGAATGGCGAGAAATTCCCTCCGCGCAATGGGATCGCGATCCAGGTCACGCGGGTGAATAGCGCTCCGTAACCCGTAAAGCTGGCGCTGGGTCTGGGCATCGAGGGTGCGCCGCCGGCAGTCCTCCGCCAGGCTACGGAACAGGCTCAGAATGTGTTGGAGCAATTGCGGATCATCGCGGCGCAGCGTGGGCAGGGGCAGGGCGATGCGCTGGTCGGTGTCCACTGGTGCCGCCTCGCGGGTGGCCAGTTGCTGTGCGATATTTTCCTGCGCAATGGCAGAGACGCGCAGGATGTCGGCGAAGGCGCGGTAGAGCTTTTGCATTAATTGTTCGACGGCGCTGTGCCCGGGGCGGTCAGTGTAGCCCAATTGCCGCGCCAGCGGCACCTGCAGGTCGAGGCGCAGACGGTCTTCGTGGCGTCCAGTGGCATAGTGCAGGGCGATCCGCAGGCGGGAGAGCAGGGCCTGGGCGCGTAGGAGTTGGCGGTATTCCTCACCGGTAATGATGCCCTCATCGCGCAGACGACGTAGGCTGCCCTCCCCAAAAGCACTGGCTGCGAGCCATTGCAGGTGATGGATATCGCGCAGTGCGCCGGGACCTTCCTTGATGTTGGGTTCGAGATGAAAGGCGGTATCACTGCACCGGGCGTGGCGATTTTCCTGTTCCGCCAGTTTGGCGGAGAAAAACAACGGTGGGGGCCATGGGGGGGTATCCTGCAAGGCGCGAATCAGGTCTTGCAGCAAGGGACGTGATCCCACGAGATAGCGGGATTCCAGTAAGGTGGTAGCGACACCCAGATCCTGACGTGCCTCCTGTAAGCACTCGTCCACGCTGCGGACACTGTGTCCCACCTGCATTTGCAGATCCCAGAGGCTGGTCAGGAAGCCTTCGATGAAGTTCTTTTGTATCGCGGTCAGGACGCTGGGGGTCAGGATCAAAAGGTCGATATCAGAACCGGGGAAAAGCGCACCACGCCCGTACCCGCCTACGGCCACCAGGGTGAGTTGTTCAGCGGTTGGCATGTCTGTGCCCGATGGTGCCTGCCAGAGCGTGCACAAGGTGCTGTCCACCAGGCGACAGTGCTGGCGGAGCAAGGTGCTGCTGCTCTGCCGTGGAGAAAAGGCGGCTTGCAGCGAGCCCTGACCCTCGCGCAAGGCTGTATGGGGTATGGGCGTTCGGGAGGCTTGCGCGGCGCGATTCGCCATTCTTAGATGGGGTCGCCGGGTAGTTGAGTCAGTATTTCGTAGCCATCGTCGGTGACCAGAATAGTGTGCTCCCATTGGGCGGAGGCACTGTGATCCTTGGTGACGATGGTCCAACCGTCGGGCAGGGCCTTGATATGGCGTTTGCCGGCATTGACCATGGGCTCGATGGTGAAAGTCATGCCAGCTATCAATTCAATGCCTTCGCCGGGATTACCATAGTGCAATACCTGCGGTTCGTCGTGGAAAACGCGGCCAATCCCGTGCCCACAGAACTCCCGCACAATGGAGCAATGCTGTGCCTCAGCGTAAACCTGAATGGCGTGGCCGACATCGCCCAGGGTCGCGCCGGGCCGGACCTGCTGAATGCCGCGCACCATGGCTTCGTGGGCGACTTCCATCACCCGCCGCGACCGCAAGGGCACCTCGCCGACAGTGAACATCTTGCTGCTGTCACCGTGATAACCATCTTTGATGACGGTGACGTCAATGTTCAGCATGTCGCCATCCCGGATGACGCGGTCACCAGGGATACCGTGACAGATCACATGGTTGAGGGAGATGCAGACGGACTTGGGGAAGGGTGGATATTCCGGGCTGGGCTGATAGTTGAGCGGCGCTGGAATGCCTTGCAGATCATTGACGATATAATCGTGGCAGATGCGGTCCAGTTCACCGGTGGTGATGCCGGCTTTGACATGGGGGCCGATCATTTTCAGCACCATGGCCGTGAGTTGGCCGGCAACCCGCATTTTTTCGATTTCTTCCAGAGTTTTGATGCTGCCTTGGGGTGATTTTTTGCTACGTTGCAACATGCTGTCCTCCTGAAGCGGCTAAAAGAGAAGCGTTTCCGCCGCGCTTACGGTCATTTTATCAGGACTAACGTGGGTCCGGTAGGCCAGAATTTCCACACCATCGGCGCGCGCCTGGCGCAAGGCCTTTCCATAGGCTGGATGGATGGCGTCTGCGGGGGCAAAACCCTGGCCATCTTCCCGCCCAATCAGAAAAAACATCACCGCTCGCCCGCCGCTATGGACCACCTCGGTCAAGGCATTCAGATGGCGCAGGGCACGGCTGCTGACCGCATCTGGAAAGCGAATGACGCGGTCGTCCTCCAGCAGCGTGCAGGATTTTACCTCTACGTAGCAGGGTGGCTGGCCTTCGGCGCTGAGCAGGATGTCAACGCGCTCATGGTTGCCATAAGGTATCTCCCGACGTAATTGCGTGTAATGTTGCAGGGTGGGTATTTTACCCGCCGCTAGGGCTTCGGCGACCACCGCGTTGGGGCGCTGGGTGTTGATGCAGACCCAACTGGCGCCGCTCCAGTAGAGCTCCCAGGTCCAGGCCAATTTGCGTTTGGGGTTGTCGCTAAGAGAAATCAGAATGGGCTGACCGGGTTCGGCACAACTGCGCATGCTCCCGGAGTTGGGGCAATGCACGGTGAGTATTTCGCCGCTGGCCAACTGGCAATCGGCCAAGAAGCGTTTGTAGCGGCGCAGCAGCGTGGCGGAGATTAGTGGGGGTAGATCCATCGTGGGTAGCTTAGCGCTACGCTGTGTTACAGGCCAGTGGTGGTCATGCGATAAAGAAGCTTCTCTTCGGTCATCTGTGTCAACGCCCAGTCACGCCATACCGGTGCGTCGGCAGCATGAAGGTCAGGAGGAGTCACCCAGCCCAACAACCGCAACGTCTCCTCCCAGGCCTGACTGGGGTCGCCAGCCCAAGCGGGGCTATCGGTGCTTTTGGAGAGCTTGCTGCCGTCGGCATTGCAGAGCAGGGGCAAGTGCCCATATTGCGGATGGGGCAGGCCCAGGGCGCTTTGCAGATAACGCTGGGTACCAGTGAGCGTAAGCAGATCGCCACCGCGAATCACTTCGCTGACGCCTTGCTCCCCGTCGTCGGCGACACAGGCCAGGATATAGGCGAAGTAGCCGTCGGCACGCAGCAGGATGGGGTCACCCTGTGGTGCGGGCAGTTGTTGCGGGCCATGGAAACGATCCTCCCAGGGGGGCAAGAGGTCGGGCACCCGCAGGCGCCAGGAACGGGTCTGCCGTCCGGGTGGCAGACCCGGCCGGCAAATGCCCGGATAACGTTCGCCGAAGCCCCGGATTTCCTGACGGGTGCAGGCACAGGGGTAGACCATGCTCTGTGCCTGCAAAGCCGCCAGCGCTTCCTGGTAGACATCCTTGCGGGCGGCCTGGGTTTGCACCGGTCCGTCCCAGTCCAGCGCCAGGGCCTCCAGTTGCCGGAGAATGATGTCGGCGGCACCGGGACGCACACGGCCCTCATCCACATCCTCCAGGCGCAGCAGCCAGCGCCCGCCCTGACTGCGGGCGCTGAGATAGCTGCCAATGGCGGCGATGAGTGATCCCGCATGGAGCGGGCCGCTGGGGGAGGGCGCAAAGCGTCCGGTGACGGTGGGGGTGCAGGGCATGGCTTCCTTCAGGTGATGTCCTTGCTATAGTAGCGCGAGTATCGGCAAAAACGGAGTGAACATGGCGGGCGGAGAGTTTGCGCTCATCGAACGGTTACGGAGCCGTCTGGGCACGGAAGGCAGGGGCGTGCGGCTCGGTATCGGTGATGACGCCGCCTGGCTGGACCCCGCGGGTCGACAACTGGTGGCGACGATGGATACCCTGGTTGCCGGTCGCCACTTTTTCCCCGATGTCAGCCCGGAAGACCTCGCCTGGAAAGCCCTTGCGGTGAATCTCAGCGACCTGGCCGCCATGGGTGCGGAGGCGCGCTGGTGCCTGCTCAGCCTGGCCCTGCCGCAGCGGGAGAAAGGCTATGAGGCGTGGATTGAAGCATTCGCAACGGGCTGGAGTGCACTCGCCGATCGGTATGGCGTTACCCTGGCCGGTGGCGACACGGTGGCTACGGATGGGCCGCTGACCCTCTCCGTCACCGCATTGGGGCTTACCGGTCATGGGGTGATGCGCCGTGACGCGGCGCGGCCCGGAGACGTGATCTGGGTCACCGGCAGTCTCGGGGACGCGGCCGCGGCCCTGAACCTGGCTTTTGTGGAGCGCGGCCATGACGGGCAGGCCTTTCCCTGTTCGGCACCACAGCGGGACGCATTGGAGGCACGACGGCTGCGTCCCACGCCCCGTCTCGAATTCGGCGCAACGGCACTGGCAAGTGGTGTGCTTTGTGCCGTGGATTGTTCCGATGGCTTTCTGGCCGACCTTGGCCATATCCTGAAAGCTTCGGGTGTCCGGGCGCAGGTCGCCCTGGATGCGCTGCCTTTGAGCCCGGAACTCGCGGATCTGGCGCGGACCGACCCGGAACGCCTGCAACGCTGGCCTCTCACCGGCGGCGATGATTATGAACTGATCCTCTGTGCCGCTCCTGTCTTATCGACGGCAATGCAGGAGGCCGCCCGGACGCTCTCCCTGCGCCTGACGGCGGTGGGCAGCATCTTGCCTGCGGCCCCCGATGCCCGGACCACGATCACCTTGACCTGGCGGGATGAGCCGCTGCCGCTGCCTTCCACCTGGGGGCATGTTCATGCACTCTAGGCCCTGGTATCAGTGGCTGGCATTGGGCGGCGGCAGCGGCCTGTCGTCCATCCTGCCCGGCACCATGGGCACCATCGCTGCCATTCCCCTGTATCTGCTGCTGGCCCTCGTGGTGCAGAATAATATGGTTTATACGCTGGTGTTGGTGACGATGATCGCCGTGGGGCCGTGGCTCTGCGGGGAGACCGCGCGGGAGATGCAAAACGGCGCTGGCAAAAGGGCTCTGGATCCCCCGGCTATCGTCTGGGATGAATGGGCGGGCCTGTTGCTCACCCTCTGGCTGGTGCCTTTCGGCTGGTGGACGCTGCTCGTCGGGTTCCTGCTCTTCCGCTTTTTTGACATGCTCAAACCCTGGCCGATTTCCTGGCTGGATAAACATATTCATGGAGGCACGGGTATTATGCTCGATGATATCGCGGCGGCGATCCCGGCACTGATTCTTCTGCGACTGATGCTGTGGGCGGGCTGGCTGTGACGAATACCCATCCTATGGAGTCCTTGCAGATATTTCTGCCCATGCGCCCCGCGACCCTGCCCGATGCCCAGCGTCTGGCGGCCTGGGCCAGGCGGGCCGGGATGGATGTCCGGGTGGAACTCGTCGCCACATTGCCCGATTGTTCCGGCATGGCAGTGGCCATTGGCGAGTTTGCGAACGCCGCGGACTGGATGAAATCATCATTCCGCACCCATCTGCCGGCCGGTGACTGGGTCGCGTTGCGTGATTGGGCAAGCGCGCATCTGCCCGTTTGCGATGTGCCTTTGAGCCTTTTCAACGATAACGGCACCATGCCGGAAGTTTTGCCGGGCGAGTATTGGGTCGAGGCCGGAACACCGTGCGCCATATCACTGCACATGGCACCGCCGGAGTGGTCCTTACTCCAGCACGCCCGTGCGCGGGACACCCGCCTCGCCCTGGCGGAGTCTTGTACCGGCGGTGATCTGGCCGCGCGGATCACCGCCCTGCCAGGCTCCTCGGCGCTGCTGCGCCACGGGTTTGTCACCTACAGTAATGCCGCGAAAATTCAGTTGCTGAAGGTGCAGGAAGCGACCCTCGCGCGGGTCGGGGCCGTAGCGGAGGAGACCGCCCTGGAAATGCTCGGGGGTGCATTGCACGAAGCGGACATCGCCGCAGCGATCACCGGCATCGCCGGGCCGGGAGGCGCCGTGCCCGGCAAGCCGGTGGGCACCGTCTGTATGGCCTGGGGCGCGCGGGGCGCGGAACCGCAGGTGAGAACCTGTCACTTTCACGGAGACCGTTGGTCGGTGCAGTATGCTGCGGGTTCGGTAGCTTTGGGCGGGTTATTGGGATTATTGCGCGGGGCTGGTTGAACGGCGGCCACCGTGCCGGATAAGAATTATGCCGCAGTGGTTTTCAGTCGTTTGCCCCGCCCGCCCGCTCAGGTAGAATGCCGGAAAAGGTTGTTCCGATGACTCCCGCAGTACCGGATCATCAGGCCCTGCCGCGCGCCACTACAAACATGGTGTTTTGCAAGGATGGGTTAACCCTCAATTCAGGAGAAGGAAAGCATTATGGACGAACAACGTAGCAAGGCTCTTTCGGCGGCCCTCTCACAGATTGACAAGCAATTTGGTAAAGGCGCCGTCATGCGTCTCGGTGATCATAATGCCATCAAGGACATTGAGGTCTACTCCACCGGTTCGCTGGGATTGGACCTTGCTCTAGGTGTCGGTGGCCTGCCGCGGGGCCGGGTGGTAGAGATTTACGGACCGGAATCTTCGGGTAAAACGACCCTTACCCTGCACGCCATAGCCAGTTGTCAGGCTGCCGGAGGCACGGCGGCTTTCATTGATGCCGAACATGCTCTGGATCCCGGTTATGCCCATAAGCTTGGCGTCGATCTGGAAAACCTCCTGATCTCCCAGCCGGATACCGGCGAGCAGGCGCTGGAAATCGCCGATATGCTGGTGCGCTCCGGGGCGGTTGACCTCATTGTTAT
>JAKBXD010000001.1 GCA_021840785.1 Pseudomonadota bacterium | reverse complement strand
CGCCATGTCCCCTGGTGCGCCATCAAGAGCGTTGTCGATCCTTTCACGCTTGATTTCATCATAATCTTCCCAGGCTGCCATAGGGGCATCCGTCGCCTGAGCAAGCGCCTCAATGAGCTATAGTCAAATCTGGTGTATGAGCATTTTCTGACATAGATCAGGCGGCGGTCTGTTGATCATCCGGCAGGGTGAGGTTAGCCGGTAAGCCATCGATAAATTTCACCCCTGCAAAAAGCTGCAGGACTTTCTCTGGAGCATAAATCCCAATCCAGCGTTTTTCAGCCTGCTGCAGCATCTTGAAACCCAATCCCAGAAAGCTGCTGCGTGATACACAGTTCTTCGTCCGGGTAGTCCGGTGGCGTACCGTAGCGAAGGTGGACTCAATGGCATTGGTGGTCCGGATATGCCGCCAGTGTTCGGCCGGAAAATCATAGAAAGCGAGCAATTCAGCCCGATCTTTTTCCAGTTTAGCCACGGCCTTGGGATACTTTGCCTGGTAATTGCGCACAAACACGTCCAGTGCTTTTTCCGCAGCCTGGCGATTGGCGGCCATCCAGATTTCCTGCAACGCTGCCTTGGCTTTGCTCTGTTGGGCTTTGGGAAGTTCGTTGAGAATGTTGGCGGTCTTATGCACCCAGCAGCGTTGCTGACCAGTTTCGGGATAGGCTTCATCCAGTGCGGCCCAAAACCCCATGGCACCATCCCCAATGGCGAGCAAAGGGGCCGTCTCCAGACCGCGCGCCTGCAGGTCACGCAGGATCTCCAGCCAGGAAGCTTTGGATTCGCGCAGGCCGTCACTGACACTGACCAGCTCTTTCTTGCCCTCTGCCGTCACGCCGATAATCACCAGCAGGCAGATACGCGGATCCTCCTCCGCACGGAGGTTCGTATAAATACCGTCTACCCACCAGTAAGCATAGCGCTTTCCCTGTAGGGAGCGGTGTTGCCAATGGGCATACTCTTGCGCCCACTCCGCCTTGAGACGTCCCAACACCGCAGGTGAAAGTCCCTTGGCCTCATCACCCAGCAAAATGGAAAGGGCTTCCTGCATGTGGCCGGAAGACACCCCATGCAGATAGAGCCAAGGTACTGTAGCGGCTACCGTTCGTGATTTGCGTACATACGGAGGCGCCAGTACCGAATTGAATTTGATCCCCGATCCTGAGCGGTCCCGCACCTTGGGTACTTTGACGGGTACCGGACCCAGAGCGGTCAGGATCTCGCGCTCCGGCAGATGCCCATTACGCACGACCGCCTGACGCCCATCAACCATCCGCACCGTCGCAAATTCTTCCAGCAATACCGCCACCTCTGCCTCTATGGCCTGCTCAATCAGAGAGCGTGCCGCGCGTCGAAGTATCCCTTCAATGCCCAGACCCAACTCTCCCATCCCACCTGCTATTACGGTATTCTTTTCCACGGCGTACTCCTTATGTTGCTCTTTGAGTCGGAAACCCTTTGTAGCAACAGTACGCCACCTCATTCAAGCCAGTTGTAACGCGCCCGTACACCACTTTCGAGCATAGCTCTCGGGCGGCGGGGCGTTGTCGACGTAGCGGCGGATGTTGCAGTTGTAGTCTTCGGCGGCGATCTCTTCCACCGGCACGCGGCGGGCGTAGGCCAGCACATCCGTCCCGCCCTGCGCGAGGCTGCGGTAGACGTGGACGATCTTGGAGATGTCTTCCGGGCGCAGGAAGTTTTGCGCCTTGCCTTCGCGGTATTCGCGGTCGGCGTTGATGAAGAGGATGTGCTTGCGGGTGGCGGCGTCTTTCTTGTTCATCACCAGCACGCAGGCGGGGATGCCGGTGCCGTAAAACAGCCCGGCTGGTAGGCCGATGACGGCTTCCAGCCAGCCGCGTTCGATGAAGTGCTTGCGCGCTTCTTTCTCCTCGCCGCCGCGGAACAGCACGCCGTGGGGCATGACCGTGGCCATCTTGCCGTCGGCCTTGAGCACAGCCAGCATGTGCTGCACGAACATGAGGTCGGCCTTCTTGCCCTTTTCAGGCATCCACACGGCGAAGCGGCCGGGGTATTCGATGTCCTTCTTGATGTAGTTCTGGCTGAAGGGCGGATTGGCGAGCACGCGGTCGTAGCGCTTCAGCTCGTTGCTCTCGGCCTTGTGCTGCGGGCGGCGCAGGGTGTCTTCCTGGCGGATGTCGGCGTGGGAGATGCCATGTAGCAGCATGTTCATCTTGCAGATAGACCAGGTGGTGCCGATGCTCTCCTGCCCGAACAGCGACAGATCGCGCGGGTCGCCGCCGCATTCGCGGATGTAGTCGCGGGTCTGGATCAGCATGCCGCCCGATCCTACAGTTGGATCGTAAACGCTCATTCCGGGCTGCGGATCGACGATCTCCACCAAGGTGCGCACCACGTCCGCCGGGGTATAGAACTCGCCCGCCTTCTTGCCTGCGGAATCGGCGAAGAACTTGATCAGGTATTCGTAGGCCGCACCCAACAAATCGGGGAACTCGAAGTTCTCGTCGCGCAACGGGATTTTTTCGAAGTTCTGGATGAAGTTGGCGAGCGTGTCGTCGTCAAGGGTGCGCTGTCCGATCTTCTTGTTGAAGTTGATGCCCTTGAGCACATCCTGCAGGGCATCGACGTTGGCGTCTTCCAGCGCTTCGAGCGCCTTGTTGAGGGCAGTGCCGACGTTGGTCTTGAGGTGGCGGATCGTCGACCAGTGGGCATCCTGCGGGACGAAGAAGGTGTACTTGTCGGGGTTGGCAAGCTGCGCGGCGATGACTTCATCCGCCATGCCCCTGGCCTTCAGGTCGCGGCCGAGCTGCTCGCGTTCCTGATCGAAGAGGTCGGAGAGCCGCTTCAGGAACAGCATGCCGAAGATGTATTCCTTGTACTCCGAGGCGTCCATGTTGCCGCGCAGGTCGTCGCAGGCGCGGAACAGCAGGCTGGAAAGCTGGCTGAGGGTGAGCTTGGTCATGCGGTCATTCCGAGTGAGTGTTGTAGCCAGACCAAACCGGATTTATTGATACCAAACCTGACTGTAAACTCTAGTTTAGACATTTAGCCCGGACTTCGCCCGGTTTTTATCGCGGCGCGCTCTTTCCCGCGAAAAGCGTTTGAGGCCGTGATGGTACCATGCGGCCGGCCCTTTGCAAAAAAGGGTCCGCCAATGAGAAGCGTTTTAGACTTCTCGGAATCACCATTCATGCCCCTTCATCGTCTCGTTGTCCTCCGCCTTTCAGAGTGGATTTCCTACATCCTCACGGTCGTGCCGCCCCGCTCGCCGCGCAGCTTACCCGAAATCATCTGCGGCTGTCTGATTTCGCCCAAGGGCTGGGTCACCTGCGCCCTCAACACCATCTCCCTGCGCTCCCACTGAACCACGTATTACAAAACCATACCCCTCAGCCCCCTCCACACCACCGGATGTGCGGTTCCGCATCCGGCGGTTCAAGTAGAACGCTGGATCGATTTGGTTCGCCCGGCGGTCGCTGCATCAACCTCCGCGCCGACGCGCGCACCCCCCTTTTTTTCAAGTTCTTTGAGGGGGGTTTACCCCCTGACCCTCACGCTACGTGACCGTCAGCGTATCCAAAACCATCAATATCTCTGACCGTACTCAGTTGGATATGGTCAGAGTTTCCCGCACTTCTTGGTCAGTATTGAAGATCTCCGGTACCTCATAACGACGAAGGACCTCTTGCAGGGGCATTCACGCAAAAGCTTCGTGGGGCGGTTGTTGATTTGCTCTGCTACCTGCTGTCACGGATCGCCAATACATACCGATATCTAACCGGCAGACAGCCCAGCTCCCTATAACCTTCATGTCAACCTACGGAGACCCCTATGCTTTCCATCCACGCCAAAAAAGGCTCCACCGCCGAACACGTCGCCCAGGTCGCGGACTACCCCGACGAACAACCGGAGCAGCGGCCCAACCAGCAGAACCGTCCGGGGACCAGCACAGGTGCCATCGAGGATTACTACAGTCAGAGCAACGGTGGCACGCCCAGCATCTGGGTCGGGGCTGGAGCGGAAACCATTGGCTTGGCTGGCCAAGCCGTGGAACGCGAAACCATGACTCGCCTCCTGCAGGGTCTTCATCCCGAAGATGGTCGGGCGCTGGTGGACAAGGCCGGCCCGCAGCGCCGCTATGGCTACGATCTGACCTTTTCCGCACCCAAGAGCGTATCGATCGTCTGGGCGGTAGCCGATCGGGATCTCCGCGAGGCCATCGCCACCGCCCATGACGCGGCCGTGGCGCAGGCATTGCGGCACATCGAGGCGCATCTGCCGGTCGCCCGCCGTGGCCACGCCGGAGAGGAACGCGAGCTCGCGCACCTAATCGCTGGCGTCTATCGCCATGCCAGCAGCCGCGAACAGGATCCGCAGATCCACTCCCACGCCCTGCTCATGAACCTGGCGCAGCGGCTGGACGGGACCTGGGGCGCCATCGAATCCTGGGAGATCTACCGCCACAAGATGGCCCTGGGCGCCCTCTACCGAGCCGTCCTCGCACAACAGCTCCAGGAGATGGGCTTCGGTATCGAGCGGGATGGGGACAGCTTTCGGATCCTGGGTGTTTCCGAGGATGCGGAACGGGAGTTTTCCCGGCGACGCCAGCAGATCGAGAAACTCCTATTGGAGCGCGGACGCGACAACGCCCAAGCCGCCGCTTTGGCCACCCTCGATACGCGCCGACGCAAAGAAGTGGTCGACCGGGCCATCCTTGCCGCCGACTGGCGGGAGCGTGCCGCCCATTATGGCCTGAGCGCGGAAACCGTCCAGGCATTGCGCCAAGGCTTGCTCGCCACTTCCTATGATCGAGATGCGGTATTGCGGGATCTCACCGCCCATGATTCGACCTTTGAAGAGCGGCACATCTGGCATCGGGTGGCCGTCGCGGCACAGGCCTGCGGCATGGGCTATGACGAGATCCGCGCCGAAGTGGCGCAACTCCGGCGGGATGCCGAGATCGTTCCCCTGCAGACCCCCGGACCGGCCCGTTTTACGACCCGGGAGATGCGGGCCATCGAGCGGCAGATGGTCACCGATGCCCAGGTATTGGCTCCCGTGGACTGGCACCTGGTGGACGGCGCCACGGTGCGGCGCGCCATCGAGGAGGCCGACTGGGAAGCCTGGCAAAAAGGCTTCTCTCTCTCGGAGGAACAACGCCGGGCTATCTGGCATGTCACCCACCGGATCGGCGCCCTGCAGATGATCCAGGGCCACGCCGGCGCCGGCAAGACCACCATGCTCGACGCCGCGCGACGGGCCTGGGAGGCTGCGGGGTTTCGGGTGCATGGCGCCGCCATCGCCAAAAAAGCGGCCCATGGACTTTTCCATGGCGCCAAAATCGACAGCCAGTCCCTGGCGGCCCTCCTGCTGTCCCTGAAGCCGGGCGAGGATCCGGTTACCGGGGAACCGATCCCGCCTATGCGCACCTTGAGCGCCAGGGACGTGATCGTCATCGACGAGGCCGGCATGGTCGGTTCCCGCATGATGCAGGAGCTCCTCGCCCAGGTACGGGCATCCGGCGCCAAGCTGGTCCTGGTCGGCGATATCGCCCAGCTCCAGGCCATCGACGCCGGCGGGGCATTCCGGGCGCTCCAAAAAACAGGCCCGGATGCCGTGGCCTACCTCAAAGAAAACCTGCGACAGCGGGGAGAAAAAGCGGAGGACATGAAGAAAGTCGTGGCGCTCACCCGTCAGGGCGATGCGGCAAAGGCACTGGAAATCCTCGATCGCCATGGTCTCATCGAAATCGCCGACGGGTGGCCGGAGGCGGCGGCCATGGCCGTCGGGCGATGGGCGAATTTCTACGATGCCGGGCGGCCACAGGAGGCTTTGCTATTGGCCGCCACCAATGCCGCCACCGAAACCCTCAATGCACTCGCCCGCGACACGTTGAAGAACCGGGGCCTGCTCGATGACCGCCAAGCCGTCACCATCACCGTGCGCGACCGCCAGGGCAAGAGCCTCGACCAGCGCGAGATCGCCCTGGGGGAGCGTCTGGTCTTCCGGGCCAACCGGAGCTATGCCGGGATCCTCAACAACGAGGCGGGGACCGTCACCGCGCTCAGCGAGGGCTTTCACGGTCCGGAGATCACCATCCGCAAGGACGACGGCAGCGAGATCACCATCATTCCCGGGCAGCCCATCCCGGAGGGCCGGACGGAGCGGCAAATATCGCCAGGGGCGGGCTATGCCCAGATCGAGTACGCCTACGCCGGCACCACCCACCGCAATCAGGGCACCACCGCCGATCACGTCGTGGTCTTCGCCGACGGCAGCATGGAGAACCGCGAGAAAGCCTATGTGGACCTGTCCCGCATGCGGCACACCACCGCCGTGGTCTTTGCCCGCCCGGACATCGAAAACGACCTGGCGGAACTCGGCATGGAACCGGAGGTGCAGGGTTTCGATGCGATCAAAAAGATCATTGGCGCCATGAGCCGGTCGCAGCAAAAGGATACCAGTCTGGACTATGTGGTAACCGACAAGCCTGAGCCCGAAACAGGTGCGGCAGGGCCGGCTCCGGCACCCCTGCCGCACCGGGGACGCGCCGCTTTGTGATATCGGGATTGCGGGAGCAGTGGAACATAAAACCAGACTCAACCGCCCCCACTGCTGCTAATGCCCAACGAACCATTGCCGGATCACATCGGCAATCTCATTCTGGGTGGAAAGTGGCAGATGCGTCAGGATAGGCCTCCGCCCAACGCCGGGAAGGCCATCGCGATCAGCAACCAGGCAAGGCAGAACAGGGATATTATTGCGGCCATCGGCGCTGGCGCGAAGCGCCCCCAAGCCACCCGATGCCAGAACTTGGCAACAAGCCAGCTCAGCGCCCCCAAAAGGAGCAGACTCTTGGACGCGGGATGCGGGATGGGGAGCACAAGCCACCTGAAAACCAGCAGCGCGCCCGCCAGCCATAATATCCATGGGTTGTTGCGCAGTATCCATTGTATCATGTCCGCCCCTCCTCCGATCCCGTGC
Organism: Pseudomonadota bacterium; assembly: GCA_021840785.1. The sequence goes on along the minus strand of JAKBXD010000001.1, from coordinate 26,735 downwards.
CGTGTTCCGCTCCGGACTACTGCCCGCCCGTCTGGGACGGCTTCCTCCTGGGCCGGAACTGCTGCTGGATGTTCCCTTTCGTTTTCTCGCCACCGCCGTGCGTGTCCTGGGTGCCCTTCTTCCCGCCCCGGTCGCCGCCCGATCCGCCGATCCAGGCCAGAATCCAGGTCGGCAACTCGTGGATGAGACCGAAGGCCATATTGGTAATCACCACCAATAACACAATATATAGTATAGCCTCCCCGATCGCGTCAAACAGGCCCATGAAACCGCCCGAGCCATTGACGAAGGTCGAGAGCACCGCCCCGCCAATGGTCTTGTTGAGCAGCCAGGAGGCCCCATACAGGATCCCTGTCCCGGTCATCAGGCCGATGACCATCAACACCGGCGTCAGGACCACCGTATTCAGCATCATCCAGCCCCGAGCGCCCATGCCCACGATCTCGTGCCCTTCCGGACTGGCATGGAACGCCGCCCACAAGGGTGCTGCGAAGACGGCCTCCACAAACAGGATCAGCAGACTGATGATGGCCGTGATCCAGATGAAGAACGGAATGAGCGGAATCCATACCGAAAGGAAAACACCCAGGGCGAACAGCACCTCCGCGAGGGTCTGCAGGAGATTGAGTATCGGCTTGGCCATCTTGGCCGCGGCTCCGGCAACCTGGCTCACCAGCGGAACATCGCCGGTGATGCCGCTCTCGGAACCCTCCTCCGCCCCTTTCGCGCCGTCTCCCGCGATCGCCATGGAAAACGCCTCTTCGCCCGCAGCTTCCAGCAGATAGCCTTCATTCTGGATGCCGACCAACGGATTGACGTTGCGCGGCTCCTTCGCCGCCCAGGTGAGCGACTGGGCGATGTGGTAGTCCAGATAGGTCGCGACACCGCTCAAGCCGCCGGGCGTGTGCATGGCGCCCATGCCCGCGGTCCCCGTGTTTTGGGGCGCCAGATAACTGTCGCCGTTGTCCATGATGAAATGGATGAGCCGCACCTGGGAGCTGTGATAGCGCCCGTCGAAGAGCAATCCCCCCAACTCTCCCGGTCCCCCGAGCGTATTGTAGGTGCCGGTGTTGTTGATGGCGTTCTGGGCCACTTCGTTGAGCTTCATCATCTGCCACCACCACTCTCCGGCGGTGGCGAAGCCCTGGCTGTTCACCTTGGCGAGGAATCCCTGCTCCACGGGCTTTTCGATGGCGTTGATCTCCTGCACGCCTTCGCTCACCAAGGAGTTGGCGTAACTGTCCACGGCGCCGTCGTATGCCGGTATCGAAGGCGTGCCGCCCATCACGATCGCTTGCGCCACCGGATTCAGTTTGCTGGCCAGTTGCGGGACGAGCTGGGCGTTGATCCGGTAAATAGCATTGTCGATCTGGGCGTGGGTGCTGTTCCCGCTGGCGCCCGACGCGTAGGTCACCGATCCGCAGACATCCGCAAAGGGCGCATCGAGCGCGCTGGCGATGGTCATGGACGGCAGGGTCCAGACCTGGGAGGTGTAGGCCGTTGCCCAGGGATGCGCGGTCTGGCCAGTGCCGACGGCATCCGCGATGTTGCTCAGGGCGTTCCAGACATCGGCGTCGGCATCGGCGGCGAAATTCGCGCGCGTCTGCTGTTCGACACCGCCGCCGTTCCCGGTCGCGAACGCCGCGACGCCCAATAACGCATTCGTCCGGATATTGTAATTGACGGCGGCTGCGCAGCTTTCCGCCGTCATGATGCCCACCGCCAGGTTCCGGACATGGGAGGGACTGACCACGACGCCGCCGATGGGATCCTGGACAATGTACTTGGCCGACAGACTCCAGGCATTGTCGGCGACCCCCACCGCGTTGCCCTCCAGCCAGATCATGATGCCCTGCACCGCCGAATAGCCGCCGTTGAAGACCGGCAAGATCATCGCCACCGCGAGAGCCATGCGGAACGAGATCCACAGGGCGGACCAGCGCTTGCCCATCCACTGCCCTTCGTGCGCGGTCTTGAGGATGCCGACAAAGATCACATAAGCCACCCAGAAACCGGCGAAGAACAGGACGATCTGGTTGAACCAGCCCAACAGGACCGACACCGGGGTGGTGGTACCGTTGCCGATGCCGGTGGCGTCGTGGACGATCGGCCCGAGAATCCAGGACAGGGTGTTCATGAACAGGTCCGTGGAGGGCGGCGCCCAATACAGGTTCGCGGCCTGGGCGGGTCCGGAGAGGCCGATCAGGCCGACCAACAGCCATCCCGAATACCAAGGCGAATGTTTACCCGGCCATTTCATGCCTCACTGTCCTCGCGGCCGCTGCCCATGGACCGCACCATACACGGGTGACTCCGCCGTGGGCATGGGGGCCAACGCCGGGCCGGGAACAGACTCCGGTGCGGGATCCGTGGTCGGCTCCAGTGATGGCTCGGCGGCCGCTTCCGAACCCAGTAGCAGGTCCAGCGCCCAGCCCAGATGGAGTATTCCGCCCGTCGGCAGGATGGCCTCCTCGATCAGGTCTTCCGGGCCGGGTTCGCCGGGCATCGTCTTTCTCGACGGGGTGTCGCGCGAGTCGCTCTCGTTCATGATAGCCCTCCAGCGGTCGGCAGGATGAGGTGGGGAGACAGCACAAAAGAGTCGATGGCCAGGGCGGCCGGATAGCCGTTATCACCGATGCTCGACCCGGCCCCGGGCGGCATCTTGCGCCACACGACGCGCACCGTGGTCTCGTAGGTGTGCGTGACGAAACTTCCGGTCACGCCGCGGCCGACCGTCACCTGCAGGGGAAAGCTCACCTGCCAGAAGTACGGCTTCCGCCGTACCGTCGTCGGCGCGTTGAAAGGCACTGACGAGCCGATCTTCAGGCTGTGCGGGCGATTGCTGACCTGGGCATCCCGCAAAAACGCGCGGTAGCGCTGATAGGCCTGCGGCGTGAAATCCCGCCGCACAGACAGCTGCATCGCGTGCCAGCCGAAGGGCCCGCCGATCTCCAGCGCCGTGTTGCTGATGCTGTTCTCGGCAAAATCGATGATGATCCGATCACCGATGGTTTTCGGGATAGGTAGAAGCCCGACGGGACCCCTTGATGCTAGCACCGCGATAGCCGACGGCGGGACGGCTTCTTCCTTCTGCCGTTTGCCGGGCCAGAGCGCTATCGCGCCCGCGATCACCACAACCGCGGCGCCCGTGATGCCTGCGATCCATACCCAGTTTTTCATATCCAATCTCCGTTTGCTGAAGCGGGTCACTTTTTATGGAGGTGCATGACCGGCCAGCACGAGACTGCCAGCACGGCCTCGATGATCAGGGCCATCAGCACGACGCCGGCCACGCCAACCGCAAAAACGGGAATCCAGGCGATCGCGTTCATGCAGGCTCCTTCATTGATTGCCGCCGTTGTTAGCGGTGATGCGGTTCATGGTGTTCACCACGGGGCGATATTCGACTTCGGTCTGCTGGGCCAGTTGTGCCGCCTCCAGCGCGGCGAGCTGGGTACGCTCCTGAAAGGCGATGTACTGGTATTGCAGGTTCTGCGCGAGCAGCAGGACGATCTCGCGCTGCAGGGCGGCCCCGGAGAGCTTGGCGATGTCGAGATACCATTGCGGATTGCCCACTTCTCCCCGGTACTCATAGGCAAAGACCTGATCGAGGGAGGCATTCTTGGGAAGCTGGACGCCCAAGTGCTGCAGCGATCGATCCAGGGATTGCCCCAGGCCGTAAATAGGCGTGTGCAGCGCGGCGATCTGGCGCAACGTGGTTTGCGCCAGGCTCATGCGCGCGGCATAGGACAGCTTCATGCCCACCGCAGCCTTGCCGGCCGGCGTTTGGTAGGTGTTCTTGTTCAGCACCCGGACCGGCAGAGTGTCGGTCAGATTGTGGATGAGCGCCGCCCTGGCGATGGCATCCATTTTGGGATTCTGCGGTGCCTGCAGTCCGTGGGTGCCGAGCAGCGTGGTCCCGGCGATGTCCGCATTGGGATCCACCGTGGTCGGCTGGTCGCAGATCCCCTCCCCTGCCTCGACCTGGCTGCAAAAATACAGGTTGTGGAGGTTCCAGGACTTGTCTGGCCCGGCGGTGGCGTGCAGCACAGTCAGACCCGCCGCCGCGGATTGCGCCACGGACTGTGCGCCGGAAATGGGATTGCCATCGCCAAAGGCCCCGTTCGCACCGGCCACCGAAGACGACAGGCTCTGCGCCGAACTGCCCGAGCATGGGACATTCGCAGGCATCTGGCTGTTCGCCTGTTCCTTGGCCATGGCCCGGGCAGTGCTGGCGTTGCGGATGTTGCGGGACAGGGTATAGCCCAGCCAGGAGATGTCGGCGCGGATCTGGTGCCCCAAGGCCTGGATGTTTTGTTGGGAGGCAAAGCCGCCGCCGCCCGTGAAGAAGTTGGTGCAGCCGCCGCCTTCCCCGACGGGATAGCACTGCACCTGGCCAGCGACCCCCGACGTGGAGGGGATGTACCGGGAATAGGGCGGATTGCCCAGGTAGGTGATGCTCCCGCCCCAGTTGCCAAAACTGGCTCCGCTGTCGGGCACGGGATTTCCCGTTACCGCTCCCGGCGTTCCGGCCCAGGCCAGGGGCATTCCCAGCGCGAGGGCCACCGCCGCCACCAATAGGGTCTTATTGGAAGAGATTCTGGAAATTCGCATTGCCGGCGCCTCCCTGGGCATCGTTGATGGCATTCTGGACTGCGGACGGGTTCGTGAGCGGTGTCCATTGCACGGCGGTAGTATTGCTGCCGACGGTGCCGCCCGTGCCGCCGCACGCGCTCTGGGCGGAACCGAACAGCGTTTGCAGGAGTTGAACGATCTGGCTGCCGCCGTTCACGCTGCCCAGCAACTGGCCGAGCTCATCGAGCATCGTCCCGTAGTTGCCGAGCTGGTTTTCGCAGGCGACGTTCTTGTAGACATGCGTCAAACTGTTGGCCGGAATGGGTTTTTGCGCATCGATCTGGGTCAGGGCTTGCTGCATCGCCGCCGCCTGCGCGGCCTGGCAATTCGCACAGTCACACGCCAGTGCATCGGGCGTGGTGAGCAAAGCCGTCAGCGGTAATATCCAGTACCACCGGTGTCCGCGGCGCTTCATACCCCCGCCTCCGGTTGCAGTTGCAACGCCTTCTCGATCATCCGGGTGATCTCCGGTTGCCGCATCTGCTCGACCTGTTGCAGGATCAACAGGGCGTCCCCTTCGGACTTAGCCACACTGCGTGCCGCCGCGCTCCCCCCGGACGGGACCGTGCGCGCCAGCCGCCAGCGTTTCTGAAAGGACAGGGCCACATCGACCAGGGCATAGGCCGCCAGGGTCTTGAAGTCCCCGCGCTGGTCATCCGGCAGGGATTGCAGCGTGGAAAGGGAATCCGCCAGTGCGGCGTGGCTGTCATCATCCGGTATATCGGGATGCATCGCTTCCTCCTGATCAGCAGCCATACTGCTCGCAGTAGTCATCATGGAAGACGGGCAATCCGGCGGTGTAGCCCTTGGCAGGGGACGGGCCCTTGGCAGCGGACGACCCTTTCGCAGGGTGCGATCCCTGCGTGGAATGCGACTCCCGGGTGGATCCCATGCCCTGCGCGGGTGCATGCATCGGCAGGGCGGGGCCGATGCGGAAGAAACCTGATTGGCCGGCGAGGCTGGACAGGGCGATTCCAGTGATCGGTGCGCTCCCCGTCACGATCGCGGCCTGCGCGGCCACGGGACCCATCGCGAGCACCAAAATCAACACCATCCCCTTGCAGGAGTGCATCCCCTTGCGGGGCGCGAATCGTTTCATGTTCATTACCTCCTGCGGTCGGAATGTCTTGCAGAGGTTATAGGGCCGCCACGGGAGAACGAACGGAACCGGGCATGTCCGACGGGGCGCATGGGGTGCGCGCTCCTATTACCCTGTCAGATCCCTTTCTGAATGGAGACTCCGATGAGCCAAGTCCTGGATCAGCTGCGGCGGCACGCCAAAGACCTCACCGCCCGGGAACCCCCGGTCTATCTCGATCGGCTGGAACACCTCCCCGCTTGGCGGGAGGCGCTATCGCTCTGGCCGCAACTGACCAGCGCGGAACGGCAGAACGAAGGGACCCAGAAACTCTTCGCGGCCAGTTCCGATGCCTGGTGGCCGGGATCGGTGTTGAACCGGTTGAACGAGTGGGACCGGCAACCGGAACTCATCGCTGACAACGCCCTGGTTACCCGCTACGCCGCCCTGGCCGGATCCCTGTCGCATGCGGACCAGTTTGCGGATCTGCGCGATATCCAACTCCACCGCACCACGGAGATCGCGCAGGAGACGGCGCTTTTTGCCGAACAGGCGCTTGCCCTGGAACATGCCATGACCCAGGGGCGGCTGGACCGTCTGGACCCTGCACTACTGGAAAGCGTCGCGGTACTGCGCCGGGAACGCCAGGACGGGGTTACCCCGGGCGGAGAAGGTAGCGTATTCCAGTTCCGCGGGGACAATGATTACCAGCGGGGCGACTTCGCGCGCTGGTTGGATACGACGCGCGCCTATGAGGCCAGCATGCTCGGCTTGCATCTGATACCCGCCATAGAGACGCCAGGCCCCGAGAAAGCATCGGCGCCAGCGAGTGTCCAGCCTTCCGCCGAAACTCAGGACCATGTGCCGCCCGCGATGAGTGAGGCCGAGTGGGAAAGCCTGCAACAGGCTCATGCTGCCGAAGATCCAAAAGCCTCTTCGGCCCCGCCGCTGGACCTCCCTGACGATCAACAGGCCGCCGCATTGGCGGCACAGCGGGATGCGGAGGAAAAGGCGCTGCAAGCCATGGTTGATCCGCGTCCCTTGCCCGAAGATGCACCGAACAAACCTCTGTCGGAAGCCCTCGCCAAGGATGCTGGGGATCCATCGCCAACGCCGCCGCCCGGTCCCGCCCCTACGACCCAGAATAACCGCCCCGCCGCATCACCAACCGGGAGCAGTCAGACCCCCGGGCAGCAGCAGCCCCGCGCCCCGGTGCAAGCACAAACCGTCGTGATGCGCTCCCCGGGACTCCTTGCCCAGATCGCCCAGCGGCTGATCCCCACGAAAGCGGATCACCAGGCCGCGGAGAGCGCCAAGGAACAGGCCAGCCAGGCCGACAAGGCGCGCGAGGCATTCAGCGCCTTGCATGAGCACCTGGCCGATTTGAAAAAAGAAGGATGGAAACTCTCCCAACACCCCATGATGGACGTAGTGCGCAGGATGAGCCCGGACGGATTGGAAAAAGCGACCTATCAGCAAAAGGCCGCCATCGCCGCGCTCCTGCAGAAGACGCCGGACCTGCGGAAAGGCCTTCAGCGGGTGCAGGAACGCGCGCTGAAAATAGAGCGGCATGTGGATGCCGTACAGACCCAGGCCCATCACCTTCAGGAGGACGAGCGGCGCTCCTGGGAATCCATCACCAAACATCGCCTGCGGGCTGTCGAGGAATCCATCCAAAAACTACCAGATCCGGAATCTGGCGGGTCGCTTTGGGATCGCGTGAAAAGCGGCTTGCAGCGCCTCGGGCAATGGCTGGGCATCGTCGGCACGGAACAGGCTATTGTCATCAAGCAGGGAATGGGAACCGCGCCGAGCCGCGCACACACCGAAGCGCCTGCGGCCTCCTCCGCTCCACTGCCGGGTTACCATCCCGCACCCGGTATGCGGCACTGATTCCATTCCCCGGATAGATGGACCACTGGGCAGCCTGCGGGCTACCTTTTTTGCAAGGTTCGGCGGGGGCAAGGGCAGCACAAAACAGCCTGTGGTGGCAGGACTGGACACCGATCCGCAGCTTGATGGGCACTCATCATGCAGCCTCCGGCTTTTTCCCGAACAGAATTTCGTAGGCCATGATCGGACTGATCGGTTCTTCCCCAAGATTCATTTCCAGGGCGCGCAGCGCGCTATGACCTGGATAAGCCTCGACTGCGAAGCTTATCAACTCACATGCCCGGTGATTGCGATCGGCAGCCCTATTGGCTTCCGCCAGCCTAAGGGTAAAAAGGGCCTCCAGCACACGCCCCAGCGGTAGGGCATCCTTATGATGCCTCTCGCGATGGTAGACGGTGTGCAACTCCTCAATCTGATCGACTTGCCACGCGAATTCGCGTTTGGTCACGAGACAGACGACTAACTCCTCGACACTTGGACTAGCGAAGTCAGCCTGGTACTGCTCAATCAACTCCTGATGCTGGGTTCGCTGATAAGCTGAGTCTGCCAGGGACAGAAAGAGATGGTAGAGAGCCAGTATGGGCCGACGGTCATGCGGCTTTACATTGTCAAGATCCAGTGTCTCAATTTTGCCGAGAACTGCGCTGAGGTCCGTCAGGGTAGCGCCTAATGTGCCCAGCAATACCGCCGTCACCTGAGTCAAAAAATGCTTCAACCACATGCGCGCGGTGCGCACCGTGTATTCTTCGGGTCGACCGATCCAGTATTGCGGAGCAAGAGATGCCGTCATGAGGTTCGGAAGGGCCGCGCGCCAGTGGAAATCCTCATGCTCGACCTTGCGAGCACGTTGCACAAATTGAATGATGACGTGCCTTGCCAAACGCGCGAGACCTTCGAAGGTCAAGGTTGGCTGGCCATCGATTTCAAATGTTTCCGAGTGATGGAAAGGTTCCGCAAGCAGTTTAGGCAGGCTCTTTAGGCGATGCACATAGCCCGACCGGATTTCATAAGCCCGTTTGAGCACCGTCTCGAGGTCCGTCCGGCTGATAGGTGCGATGGCACCCTCAGCTTCATCGCGGAAAAACGCAGGCGACAGATGGTCTATCGCGAAGCTCCGAAACCGGCGGCCAAGAGCAACATGCTCGTTCCTTAACACCGCAGATCTAACGCGCTCCGCCATGTCCCCTGGTGCGCCATCAAGAGCGTTGTCGATCCTTTCACGCTTGATTTCATCATAATCTTCCCAGGCTGCCATAGGGGCATCCGTCGCCTGAGCAAGCGCCTCAATGGACATAACAAAAAGCGCGTAAGCAAGGCTCGTGTCGTCCACAATGCGATGCGTGGCCGTCACATAGCGCCGGATCGCACGGATTGCTCCTTCATATGAGGCCCGCTCCAGCCCAATCAGGGCCAAAAGAAATTCGTTTATAAGCCGACCGTCGCCTGGCCGCGACATCACCTGAACATCGAAAACTCGCCGAATGGTATTTTTCGGATGCCTTCGGCTGCTCGCCCCCAAGCTGCTTTCTGCCGTAAGACGACGAACCAGGTCAGCCTCTGGACTCCAGAGCACCCTCAAGACAAAAGAGAGAACGTCTGCAAGACTCTCGACGAGTTCTGCACCGCCCGTTGAAATCAGAACGCCGGGGCTTGGCGTCTCCCATTCAATCTTTTCCATAAGCTCATAGGTAACTGTTCTGACCGATCCTCCTAGCCCAGTAGAGGGCAGCAAGCACCCGATCGGTATCGTGATGGGAGCATCATCGAGCGTCTGGTAATTCGTAAAGTAGACGCCACGGTGCAGTGTCTCGTAGCACATGTTGGTATCAAAAAATTTGCCGCTGACTATTTGGAGCATAGTTCGACCATTCAGTTAGGAAACATCAGCTTCAGAGCTATTGAGAATCTCCGGTGTTTTTCCCTGATATAAACGAACGGAAAACTCCACGAAGTGGCGCGCGTCTGGCCACAATCGCCGCGAGATATCCCGCCGGCGGTAAGCCCGAAATGGTCGGGCTTGGTCACTGGTGTCAACGCCGGCAATCATCATCACCGGCAAAGCCGGAAGGTGCTTTCCTTGTATGGTGACGCGGTGCAAGGTCCAACGATCAGTCCGACTCATCATTGGAGCCGATTCTGGGTGGGAGTGCCACTCACCAAGAAAGGACTCCCGACCGTTCGTATTCTCAAAGTGCTCCAGCAACTTCACCTGCTGATAAACGTTATCCGGCAACATGCGATAGCTTCCGTGTTCTGCATTTGGTCCGGCGTCGATGAGCGCCGTGACAACCCTATGGTTGCCGTTTACGTACCCCAACAACATCCCGCCCGTTTCGTTCGGATAATGAGCGGCGATATCCCTCAGAATCTGTTCCTGTTGCAGGGATTCCGGAAGCCATAGCACCTCATCGACGAACTCAATCGTCATGGTGCTGGCAATCGGGGTGGCGCTCAAGGGAATAAGTGGTCCAGTTCGGCACGGTTGGCAAACCAGTCTCCGGGTCCCATTGGGACAGTACCGCTACGTCCCAGGGGAAATTTGGATAACTGTCCGACTCGGGGGGCGCGTCCAAGCAAAGGGTGGCCACAACCAGCCTTGCCGCCATTTGCGACACCTGGTCCATATCGAAACCGGTGCCGCGAAAGGTCGGGTGGAAGCATCCGACCGGTTGGACATCCGGAAGATCTTCCGCCGGCGGCGGCTCAATCGCACGTTCCGGAACCGGCCTACCGCCCGCCAATGCGTTTACCGCATCAAGCATCCGGTACTGGAAACACTCGTAACAACCGCTGGTGCGTCCTGGAACGCTACGACCAACCACTCCACCCCAACCACCGTTGGACCCGTACGCCCACACATAGGGGATTCCTCTCTCTCGCGCCAACTCCTCCAGATGTCGGTTCACCGAAACTTCCGCGGTGCCATCAACGACGATATCCACCTCATCCAAGGCGGCCATGAATCGGCCGTAGGTTGCGGGAGAAGCATCCACCGCCCCGACGCAGTATTCAATAGCTTCTGCGCGTAGCGGCGGATAATGTTGCTGCAGGTTCGCTGCGACACAACTGGCCTTGCTATCGCCGATCATTGCCATACCATATAACCAGCGTGGGACGTTACCGATCTGCACAGATTCGTAGTCTACGCACCGAAGATCACCAATCCCTGCCCGCGCCAACTGCCACGCCAACGGTGCTCCGATAGCTCCGAGCCCGACCACAAGAGCCTTCTTGGCACCGATCGGGATCGCTCGCGGTGCCCTGCTCCACTTGGTTTCTTCCGAAAACTGCTCGGCTCGTACTAGAAAAAGGACCGTACCCTGCTGGTTTGTCTGTTCGTGTTGGGCGCTCACCCGAAGAACAAAGACCCAATTATCAATTAACTCCCCGCCCTTCTCTTTCTCCTCCGGGATTAACAAACCAATTAGATCGGGAGAACCGATCATATTCGCAATGTCTGGCCATACAGCACGCGCTTCTTCCAGTGGGTCAGAGCCCTTCGGTATTGCAGGAAGACGCACCCACCGACCGGACAGCTCAGCGCCATTCTGAAGCCAATCCGTCCAGAACTTTCCCATGGCCAATTCGCCAATGGTCTTATTGTTGGCCGTTTTGAGGTGCGTCACGGCGCCGCGCACAAAGCGATTAAGTGGATCGGCTGGGAAGCGGCGCCAGCAAAAATATCCTCGGTCGATTTCGGGCGGCACGTCCCAGTCACCGATAAGCATCGCGCTCCCAGGTTGATACCTAATATATCCGGTCTGTCGCAATCCTTCCTGCGCCTCGAAAACGGTCTCATCACCATGGTGGGCGCGCAGAATATCCTTTACCTGGCAAAGCAGAAACGCGGCGAGAAAGTCACGAGAGCCGTCCCAGTTATTACCGGGGTCCTGGAGCAGGCACAAACCGCTTTCTGGATTGATGTGAACCCCTGGAGGAAACGTCGAGGCCAGTATCTCGAATGGGGACGCTGGGTAGCTGGGCGGAAAGGTCGCCGTTAAGTAGTGCAACCGCCCGGGCTCCTGGTCATCCTCCCAGTCCCGATACTCAATCCGAAGCTTAAGCAGGCCGGACCCCTTTCCGTCGTCCGTAATGGAATAAGAGAATCCGGCATCCTCCAACTTCCGGAGCTCGAACTCCAGCCGCTCCGGGGCTTTCTCAAACCACCAAGTCATCAACCAACCGGACGGTGGCCAGGGACCTGGGGCGCCCGCGGCTTACCTGGCGGTACCTCGTCCGGCGGCCCTGGGGGGACATTGTCCGGCCGATGGGGCTGGTCCGGGTGAGCGGGCTTACTGTCGGGTTTTTTGTCGTCGCCGTGAGACATGTGCTATCTCCATCTGCTGAATTTTCCTTGGAGTGCTTCAGGATGAAACCACCCTTACGAAAGGTGCGGGTTCTAGTTGGCGAATTCAAGGGGCGCAAGTTCAACGGGTAATTAACCGCCCGTTTCGTCAACCCCGGTGGAATAGAGGAGGACCACGTTTTCAGGGGTTGGATGTCCATTTGGGGGCGGAACAGCCACTCACCCCTATATGCCCGGGCCAGTCCGGCAACGCCTCAACCATGAGCGTTGGTCTCGAAAAATCGCCCGCTGTCGGCGTCCCTTCATTGTCTATGCTGCGGGTCCTTCAGCGCAACCCTCAGCGACTGAGCCTGCAACGCTTTCCCTTCGGTGTCCATGGGTGCCGGCGCGCCGGCCAGCTTCTCCTTCAGGGACCGGTCTATCGCGGCGAGCAGCGATGTCTCCTCCACCAGGGCATGCGCCGGCATCCCCAGCAATTGCCCTAGTTCCTGCAGGCCGGAAAACTCCAAGGCCAGCTGTCGGTGGATGTCCTCGTCGGACGCCTTCGTTCCGTTGCCCTCGGCCTTCGCGATCAATTCGCGGGACGACCGCGCCGGTTTGGGCGCGCACCCCGCCTCGTGGTCTTGCGCTAGTGCGCCCTCGGAGATCAGGCTGTAATCGGCCATGGAAAGCAGTGGCATCAGATGGTTCAGGTGGATCGCCGGGACATCGAAGTCCGGCACGTAGAAAGCATTGATCCAGACCCCGCGCTGGATCTCGCCGCGCTGCGTCTGGATCGTGGCTACGAGCAGGGCCTGCCCATCCTGTTGCACCTTCACGGTCATGGGATCCAGAAAGGCGTCCTTCTGCAAGGTCGTACGGTTTTCCTGTACTGGCTGCAGGGCACCCGGCTGATACCCGCCCGGCACGCCCCGCCAGACCTCGCCGGTGAGCTGCCGCGCAAGATCCAGGGTGTCCGGGTCCTCCAGACCGAGAAACAGCTTGGTCCGGGTCGCGGCCCCGGCGATGGCATCAGCCACGGTCTTGAGCTTGTCCTGCATGTGCTTGTGACTCTGCGCTCCCGGCGCCATGCAGAATCCCAATGACCGCGCCTCCTGAAAGATCACATCCTCTCCCGGTACCATGTAGGCGGGCTTTTCATCCTCGATGATGTAGTAGGGATGGTCGGCCCTGGTGATGCGCGGCTCGGGATGCTCGCCCACCCGGCGCTCGGTCTTGCTCCCGAGAATACGCGCCATCATGCCCTTGAGGTTGGCGATGACGATGCGACCCAAGCTTTCCGCGCCCTTTTCGGACTTGCCCAGGGCTGGGAGGATGACCACCACGATGCGCCTGTGCACGGCCACGTCCAGCCAGTCCACTTCCGGATAGGGGGTCGCTGAGATATAGCCGTACTGGTCGGCGAGCAGACCCAGGCTGTTCACCAGTTGCTGGGCCACATAGCTGTGCTGTTCACCCCGGGAGGCCATCTGCAACTGCTGTTGGCGGGCCGTTTCCGGATCCACGGCATCGCCCGACCCCTTGGCCGGTGCCTGGGGATCGAAGCCGCCGGGCAAGGTGCTGAGGTAGGTCAGCACCCCGCCCATCAGGTCCGGGGGCATGCGCGCGTCGCGGGCCAGCTGTTCGAGGGTGGTCAGGTCCAGGTACTTGCGCACTACCTTGGGCGACAGGGGCTCGATGCCCTCCTCCCGCCGCCACACCAAAGGCGGCATGATGGCGCGGATAAAACTCTCGCAGCGCCCGATCCAGTAGGGATCGGAGGCCTCGTTCTGGTCCTGCAGGGCCATCATCATCTCGGTCAACGAGGAAGAATCCCACAGCGCCATGGCATTATCGGTGTTGGACATCCGCCGCTGGGGCGTTTTCTCGAACACGTCCTTGCCGCCGGTGGCATAGGAGACCAGCAGGAGATCATCCTCCCGGCCGAAGCGACGGACGATGGCGTAGTCCTTCTCCCAGGTGGTCAGTTCTCCCTTGCCGTCGATGTTCGTGGCGGCCGAACCCTGCATCAGGGCATTGAAGAGCATGCCATGGAACAACTGCGTCTTGCCCGCGCCGGAAACCCCCACGGGATAGAGATGCGCGCGCAGATCGGGATCCGTCAGCCACACCCCGCCGGATCCGTCCCGCGCCTGGCCGGCATAGTAGATGCCCGCGGCCTCTTTCGGATTGCCATAGGGGTCCAGATCCTTGGGATCTAGGCAATGAGCGAAGAATGGAGCCCGTAGCGGCCAGCCGGCGCGATGGACGTGATACCGGGCCATCAGAAAGAACAGCACGCCCACTGGGAAGATCAGATCCGCCCAGCCATCGCCGATGGGGCTGGCACAGGCCACCGCCAGCATCAGCAGGATCAGGCTGCCGCCGTGATGGACGAGAAAATCGCGGAACCGGTCCCCGTTGCGGCGGATGTCCACGGCGACCTGGCGCGTCTCCAGATGGGGGGGGGTGCTCACTCGCGCACCTCCAGCAAGGCCATCCGTAACCCATGGACGGCATCGTCGACCTGCGGGTCCAGCAAGGGCACGCCCGCCGCGCATTCCGCGCGGTAATGCGCGAGAATGCCCGCGCCTTCCACATGGCAGCGATGGCCCCGGCCCAGGCTGTTGACGGCATACCAGAGGGGACGGTCCACCGCCTTGAGCCAGAGCAGGTGCGCTGACGGCAGCAGCGCGCGCTCCCCCGCCGCCTCGAACAAGGCCAGGAACTGACAGCGGGCGAACCGATGCCGGACCACCAGGCTCCCCCAAATCTGTCGCTCAGCCCGGGTTGGCGCCCATGCCACCGCCTGCATCCGGACGACACCGCTCAGATCGGCATGGTCATAGGCCAGATTCGCCAGGTCGATCAGTCGTTGATGGGTCGTTTCGTCGTCACCGCAGGCCTGCGGCAAGAGGGCCGCGACCAATGCCCGCACCGCCACCGGCAACAGGGCGAGATCCGTGGGCCCAAGCTGGGCGACCAGCGCACGCTCCACCGCCTCGACTGCCATGTGCAGTTTCGCGTCGGGGTGATCCGCGTCCGGTTCACAATAAGCGGCTTGGTGCGCCCGAGCAAAGTCCCAGGGGCGTTGCGCCAGGGCCCAGGGCCCTGCATGCGGATCCTGCAGATGGAGGTGGTGATTCCAGATCCTGCCCCAGGGGAAGCGTTCCTTGACCGTTTCCACCAGAGACTCTGGGGTATGCACCCGGGTCCTTTGATAGCGGGACCAAAAGAGCCAGATGGCCATGACGCCCAGGGGAACGGCCAGCACCGGACCGATGATCGCGCCGATGCGGTGGTTGACCTCCGTAATGGTCGCCCAGTGTATGCGGGACAAGAGGTGTTCGCGCTGCACGAGGACCAAATGCTGCTGCAGCGCAACGAAGCGGCCCGGCAGGATGCCGCGGATGACCCAAATCTCGCCCCGCTTCACCCAGTCCCACAGGGTGACCAGGGCCGTATGGCCGACCAGCCAGACCACCAGGGCCAGGACGCCCAGCGCCACGACGATAAAGACCGCTTCCCCTCCCGAACCCGTGGTGTCGGCGTTCGGGTTATTCGTGGACATGCGGGCCTGCCTCTGGTTGGTCCTCTGGCGACGGCGTGATCGCAGCGCCCCGGTCCGGGATCCCGGCTGTTTCTGCCACCGGTCGCCGCTGGATCCGGGACAGGAGCCAGCTCCCCAGCAACGGCAGAGCGCGGTGTTCCAGGCAATCGATCTGATAAAGGCTGTAGAGACCCAGGGCGAGCACCGCGGGCAAGAGGACCAGCGCGAGCGGATGCACCGCGCCCCAGAGGAGCAAGGCGGCGCCCACCACGGCCAGCAGCATCAGTTGACGGCGCGACCGCCGCAAGCGATCCTCCAGATTCCGTTCGCTCAGGCCTTGCCGCGCAACCGCCCAAGCGAAACGATCCCGGGCGCGTTGGGCATGCTCCCGCCGGCGCAGCAACGCGCGGGTTTCCCCGATGCGCAACTGGCCCATGGGCGGCACCGCCGCCCGGGCGGCGCGGCTCGTGCCCCGGATGATCCACCAGATCGGCAGCACCCCGGACACCACGCCCGCGACCGTCCCCGCCCCTTTCCAGAAGCCCGTTTTCATCGCGACCGCCGGGGAGATGTGGTGGTCGGCTCCGCCTCTGACTCCGGGCTGGTCTTCTGAATCGGAGTAATCGCGCTTTCACCGGACGGCTGCTCTCGTACGGATGGGATGGCCTCTTCGGGGGCGGGAGACTGGATGGAATCCACCGCCGGTTCGGGCAGGGTCAGCCGCTCGATCTGTTGCAAACGGTCGAGCAATTGCCGTTTGAGGTCATAGGCATTGTTGTGGCGGGGTTCAGGAATCAGCAAGGCGCCGGCCGCGACCATGCCGGTGGCCAGCCAGGGCAACAACACCGGCGGCAGGGTCTCGCAGCCGCTGACCTCCAGGCAATCGGGCCCTTCCCGATAGCTGGGTTGGCGCAGATCAAAACCGTGCAGCAGGCCAGCCAGGGTGCCTGCGTCCGAGGTCTGCGCGGCCAATCGCCGCAAGGCCCCCACACTGCTTTCCAGCATCCGCCAGGACAGTTCCAGCAGCAGGCCGGCGACCGCGCCCAGTTCTTCCGGGATCAGGGAGAGCGGCGGGGCATCTCCTCTCAAAGCGTCCGGCGGGGTGGTATACACCCGCGCCATGCCCATCGCCAGACGGGCCACCTGCCGGTTCATATCCATCAGGCGTGCCTCATGGCAAAGGACTGCTGAACACGGTGGCCATGCGCGGGGCGAGGTCGGCAAAACGCGCGCCCGTGTCCACGCTCACGGCCGACGCCCACGCGACTGGACCGGAAGATGCGCCGGGGCAGGCCGTGTTTCGTGCGCCTGCGTCATGCCCCGCTCCGCCCGGAGCTCCTCCGCCGTCCGCAAGGACACCCGGGTTCCCGCCGGAACCAGGGTGGATCCCGTGTCGTCGCCTTCGGGATCGCCAAAGCGGATGCGCACGGGATTTTGCAGGCCCATCCGGTCGCCCGGGAACTCGACGGAGTGCACGGTCATCCAGTGATTCCCTTCCAGGATCCGGTCACCGGGCTGCAGGTGCTCGACGGGGATTTCCCTGGAATTGCCCAGTTCCCTCTTCGGGCCACGATCCGCCACCTGCAGGATGCCCTCGGCGCTGGGCGTGACCGTGACGGTGTGGCCGATCATTTTCCGGATGGCGTCCTGATGCGCCGGGTCAGGATCCCGACCGGAGACCAGCAGGGGCTGTCCTGCGCTCTGGATTTCCAGTACGTTCATGTCGTGTATGTGAGTCAGGCTGCCGGTGATCTCCCCCGCACCTTTCCGTTCCATGTTGCTGTGCGGCATCAACCCAAAGGGAATTGCGGGGGATGCAAAGATGTCCTTCGCGGGAGTGACCCCCAGTTCCGGGTTATGGATGCTCAATACCCGGCCATCGCCGCTGATGGACACTTCGATGGGTTTCTCCAGGGACTTGCGCAGATAATCGTCCCCCAGGGAATCCGCCAGGAACGGCTTACCGATCTCGACGCTGATCGGGCCGAATTCCCGGGTATCCAGCAGCACGGCGTACTTCTCGTAATCTCGCAGTATCCCGGAAATGCGCTGACGAGGATGCGCCCGAATTTCCAGGATCGGCTTGTCCGGATCGATGGGCTCCTGGCGCACATGGTCCGCGAGATCTGTGCGATGGGTGAGGACGACCTTGTGGTGGATATCCCTGGCTTGCTCGCCGGGAACCGGCAGGGGCCGTGTGGATGCGCCACGGGCGGTTTCGACCGCCGTGAGCACGGCATGTGCGGCTCTGGCGCGGGAATCGTCCATGCCCATGCTGCGTTGGTACGCATCGGTCCGCGGATCGATGGCGTCCAGATCCGGCCCGGGTTGGACAGCGCCCGGGATGTGCTCCATCATCTGGTCCGGCAGCACCGTGGGCATGATGTGGTCCGCCCCGTCCATGCCGGGGGTGCCGTTGGGCCACCGGTAGATGCGTTTCAGGCGCGTCGCTTTGCCGAGATGGGCGCCGTCGAGCACGACGGCTTCGCGCTCTGCGCCGGTCTCGTCCCGGTACCGCACGTAATCGCCGCGGGACACCGCCGGGCCTTTCGCTTTCAGACCCCGATCCGGGGCAAAATACCGGTCATAACCGCGAATGGGGGAATCGTCCCCGTCGAACACCTCCCGGCTGAAGTCCTCGGCTTTCAGGTCCCTGCCGAGCGCTTTTTCCAAGGCGTGATGGAACAGCAGGGCATCCCGGTCTTCTTCGAGAAAGACCCGGTTTCCTTTCTGGTGCGAAGAGACACTGATCAGGCCATCGATGTCCAGTGCCTGGATGTCGGATCGGGGCACTTCCAGCCAGCCGTGGCCGGCGTCGGCGTGGAAGGTGTAGCGCTCGCCGGCGTCGATGTCGATGGACAGGGGCGGGCCTTCCGGTGCTTTGGTGACCGGTTCCCGGAGACTGCCGGACAGTGTCTGCGGCTGTCCGGGCCCGGTTTTCTGCACCGCTTCGAGCTTTTGCGCGAATTCCGGCGTGATCAGATGATCCACCGCCTGTTGCGCCAGTCGCGCCGTCTCGAAGAGCAGCTTCGGATCGCTCTCCACAGCGGCACGCAGGCTCCAGCCTTTGAGATAGCTCGCCGTCTGCTCCGCATCTTCCGGTGCGATCGGCACGTTGAGCCGTCGGGCCAGGAGCAGCATGCCGATCTCGGCCGTCAACTCTTCGGCCGCATAGGCCTGATCCCGGTCCATGCCCTTCTTCTGGTAAAAGGCCGACCGGTCCAGGGTGGGGCCGGTGCTGTGCACGGCTTCATGCAGCAAGGTGGCATAGAAGGCGGAAGCATTGGGAAAACGCCCTTCCACGGGCAGATGGATCAGGCGCTCCGATGCGCGGAAGAAGGCGCGATTCCCCACTCCCCGCTCAATGCGTATGCCCGTTTCGGCCACCCGCTCTTCAAAGAGCGCGCCGGCGCGTTCCGGGGACCAGGTGGCCGGTGGTTTGGCCGCCTCCAGGAGGTGCTCCAGCCCATCCGTCTGAGCGATATTGAAAACGGCATAGGTGCGGGCGAAGAGCCGTGGCGGCGCGTCCTCGGTCGTGGACTCATTGGGTATTCCCGATTCCGGCGCGTTCTGTTCCCCCTTGGGCCGCCACTCCTTCCAGACGATGATCGGCACGCCCTGCTCCCCGCCGCGGACCTGGCCACCGTGCTCCTGGATCTGCTTGTAGGTGGCAAAGAGCGGCAGATCGTGGGCCATACCCGCGAGGGTCAGGGTAAAGGCATTGCCGCCCTGGTACACGGCTTGCGTGAACGGATTGTGCGGCCGATCCGGCCAGGGCGGCGGAGTCCAGGGCTTGCGCCACGGCGGCAGATCTCCTTCCGCCCAACGCTTCAGCAGCCAGGAGACGACCTTTTGATAAGATGCATCCTTGGTGTCATGGGGTTTCTGCCGATCATCGCGCATTTGGGTCCTCCTTTCTCACCTGGGCCATGCATGCCCAGGGATGGTTGCGATCGCCTGGGACAATGTTTCCTGTTTCATGCTGCATCCTCCGCGCGATATCCCAGCGTGCGGAGGGCTTTGAGCACCCAGTCCCGATTCCAGGTTTCCAGGACTTCCTTGACCAGGCGATCCGCCGCCACGCCTTCCACCTCGTCGGCGGAGTTCACCCGCAGCCCCTGCCGCGCGATCCGCTCCAGCAAGTTTTTTGCCGATGCCCCAAAACGGGCTGCTGCCACGGATCGGGCCTCGCCCGGCGTCATGTGGGCCTGCAACCGATTCAGTACCGCCCGATCTTCGGAGGTGGTCGAAAAGGCCCAGAGCCATTCCAGCGGCACCGGGTCCGAGCAAAACAGCCGATAGGATCCCTCGCGCGTGTCGAACAGCGCCAGGATGGGCGAGCCATGCGGGCCGGGACCGGTCAGGCGCTTCAGCTCCTGCTCCTCCGCGGCCGTCAGGTGAAAGCGCTCGGCCAGCGCCGAGGTGTCGTCCGGTGCCGAGAGGATGAAGCGCGTGGCCACGTGCTCGTCAATGAACTCCCCGTCGAAATCCAGCACGGATTGACTGGACAGGGCCAGCCGGACGTTGAACTTGCCGCCCTCGCGCGCGTCGCGATCCACGACCCCGCGTACCGCGCGGGCGCCGCCGGTGCGGTGAAACTCGTCGTAAATGACGAATTTTGGATCTTCCCAGGTTTCCCGGATCCGTTCCTCGTGGAACTCCCGGTAGGCGTCCGGCGTTTGCGCGAGATCGTCGGGATGCACATACCAGCTCCCGGTCAACGCCCAGCGCGCCGTGAGATACAGGATGGAGGTGCGTTTTTCGGCGTCCGGCCCGGTGCCGGCGGTGACTTCCGCGAGATCCAGCACGGTCCCGCGCGCCGCACCGAGATTGAAGGCCGTGGGCGCGTTCAGAATCGGGTAATCGCGCGTGGCTTCCGTGAGGAAACGGGCCATGAGGTCGGCCGCGCCTTCGCGCATGCCCGCGTGCCCCGCCTCCTTGTAGAGCGCGTAGATCTCATCGTCCCGCACCAGGCCGATCAGGTCCTGCAACAATGGCATGGCGTAGCGTTGCGCCGAGATCGCCAGATCGGGACGCCGCTGCTCCAGGGCCAGCCAGTCCACGATCGCCCACCAGCTCGGCCGGCGGGGTAACTGACTACGCGCGATGGCGTACTGGACCATCCCGTCCACCTCCGCCATACCCTCCCGCTCGGGTTCCCATTCCTTGGGCGTGCCCAGGCGGTTGTGATCGGAAAAGCGCCGGTAGGCCAGATCAACGAGCGGTCCCGCCATTTCATAGATCCCGGGAGCGGGATCCTTCTGTCCCATGGGCGTGCCCACCATCGCCAGCAGATCGAGCAGAAAGGCGCGGTGCAGGGGCAGCGGTTCCCGCATCCCCAGCAGGGTATCGAACGGATTGATGGCGTGGGCCTCGTCGTTGCGCAGGCGCTGGGACTGCACGAGATAGTCCCGGGGTCCCAGCAGTTCCCGGATCAAGGAGGCCAGCCCCATGCCGCCATATCCCACATCGAGAAAAGCGAATCGCGGCAGCCGCGCGCGGCCCGGTTCCAGCAGATGGGCCAACAGCAGCAACAGGGCGAGCAGGACGCTCTTGCCGGAGCGGGTCGCGGCGAAAATCGCGATATTGAAGTTTTTCTGCAGACTGGAGCCGATGGCGATGGGCAGCGGCTGCCCCTGGGGACCGCGCAGCAGGCAGGGGCCTTCGCTCCAAGGAGAGGCCTGCGAAGCGACTGGGAAGAAAGCGCAGGCATCCGACAGGTTGAGCAGATGGGTGCGCACCGCGCCCTGGGTCATCAGGCCAGGGATGGACGCGAGCCAGGCCGGCAGAGGGTCGCCGAATACGTCTTCCACCATCACCCCGCCCCAGGAGCCGATCCGCTGCGCCAGACGCCGGGCCCGCTCGCCCGCTTCCTCCGGGGTTTTTCCCCAGGTGGAAAACAGCATCTGCAGGGAGCAGGCTGGATCGCCCGCCTGGGAACGGGCCAGCACATCGCGGCGCGACGCATTGATCAGCCGGTTGGCGCCGTTGCTCCAGGTCAGAATCGCCGCGGCGAGGGTCTTGAGTCTGCCGCCGCCGCTCCATGGCGCGAGATGGAGGGTATACCGCATGGGGAGATCTGCGGGCAGATGATCGTAGAGGTCCCGGAAATCCACCGGGTGCGATGGCCCCAGGGTCATCGCCAGCATGCGCACATACTGCCCTCCCGCCTGGATGGTCTCGCCCTGGCCGACCCGGGCATAGGGCGGCAGAACTTGCGCAGCGACCTGGGGAATATGCGGACCGAAGGGATCGGCCATCAGCGGAGGACGCCCGGCATCATAAATGGTCGCCAGCGCATCCCCCTGTTGCGGATCGGCGCCGCGATCGGGATCCAGCATCTCCCGCCAGGCGAGCATGGCCTCGCGGGTGTTCAAGGGGACGATGCGCAGCCCCAGGCGCTGGGGTCCTACCCCAAGTGCCGCCAGCAGCGCCTCGCAGGCGGCGGCATGGGTGGGGATCAGACCGCCCAGGGCCAGTCCGGGCACCTGCCAGGGACCCCACGCGACCTGTGCTTTTGCGAGCTTCCGGTTCCGGGCCTGCTTTTCCAGTTGGGCGTCATGCGGTGTCAGGATGTTGGGGTCGGTCCAGAGGGCGAGATAGCCGCGCTCCGGCAAGAAATGCCCCTGGAAGCGATCCTTGGGCGGACCGTCGGTGAAACCCGCCGTGTCCATGCCGATCCGTCGCGCCTGGCGTTCCAGGCCGGAAAACTGCCGCTCCACGACCGGGTGTGCCCAGGCGGGATCCCGGGCCACCGTCCATTGCAACCGATGGCCCGGGGTCAGAAAGAAAGCGGGCAGGGCCCGATAGATGCGCTCCATCAATTCGGAGCCCTCCCCCCGCGCGTAGAGGCGGGTGAGCCCTTCTACCCGGAAGAGGCTGACCAGCGCTCCGTCACCGGTGGCAAAACTGGTGTCGTCCTGGACGGAATGCACCGCGAGACGTTCCGCCAGGGTCGGCATGAGCAGTCCCATGTCAGCGCCTCAACCGTACGGGCCGCCCATCTGTATCTGCTGGACTTGCGCGCCGGTGGTGTTGTGGAAGACGGTGCCTTCGTAGTGATAGGCCAGCGCGGGCAAGCCCATCAGCCCGGCGGCCACCATGGCGTGGGTGGCGACGTGGCTCCACTTGGCATTGCCCTGCCCATGCTGCTTGTGCGCTTCCCAGGCCTTCAGCATCGAGGATCCGCCGAAACCCAACCCACCGACGAAAGTGCCGCCCAGCACCAGATTGACGATATCCTGGAGGACACTGGACGCATTGTTGGCCATGGTGCCGACATTACCGCCCAACGCCCAGGCGTCTCCCGCTACCGCCAGAGCCATCAGCCCTGTCCCGATGGCCAGGCGCCGGCGGGCGATGCGCCAGGGCTGGCGACGCCGCTCCCCGTCCTCTGCCGCCCCCACCGAAACCCCCTTATGCAACTGCACGGTCCGACGATTGCTTTCCATCACCGATTCTCCTTGCCTGCGTGAAAACGGATTTGTCTCGTGCTGCGGTTATAAGCGAAATCCGGACGGGGAAACGGTCTGACAACACGGACTGGTTCTGTGCCGTCTGACGCCTGCCCGGCGATCCACGAGACATCTTCAAGGAAGGTAATAGGACATCCGACGGAGGAGGCTCTGTCGGACAAATCGAGGGGGTATGGACATCAGACGACCAACAGGAGATATCAGGTGAAACGGAGAACGATCCGGCCATCGGCACCCTGCTCGATCTAACCGGCGAGATCGTGGCAGCATGATCAAACGCGCAGGGCAGGTCCCTGACTTTCGGCTTGGTCCAAGCAAAAGCCAGTCAAGCGCCCACGATACCGAGCTGGATTCACACCTGGCTGGTCGCCAGATGTTGCGTTACAAAAAAAGATATCCTGGTGTCTGATATCATCGCTATGGGCGCTTCACATCCAACGGCGGCAAGGCAGCGTAAGCGGACGTCTAGACATTGATGGGCGGCACCCTTTACGGTTTGGTCACGTTTTCCAGACATAGAAAGGAATGGGTTGTTGGACGATTACAGGACTTTATACGGCCCTCAGATCGTCCGGAAACTGACTGTTCGGAAAACGTTCCTTTACTCACCCCTCGAAGTTTCCAGGCAGGATCTTGTTGGACGTGAGCATAAAGCCCCGCTTCTGAGCTTTCTCAAGAGGGTTTGTCATCGTCCCTGAAGACGGGGGAACTATTCCTAGTCGGTGTTGTTCCTCATTCTGCTTAATTAGGTTTTCTTTCATTCGGTCCCGATCCCGCATTGCGTCATCTCGCTCGGCCTCCGTGTTGATTAGACGAGTGCGCAAATCCTTCGCTTCTTCCATGAGTTCCTGCTCGATAGCCACCTGCCGTTCTCGCGAATCCTTCGCTGCTTTGCGATCCCGACATCGGACACGGCGGCCAAGATCGCCTGCCCGCATTACTTCCACAAGACTCCTGACGGATACCCCTTCAGTCACCGCCCTCCACTCGAGAACGTCTGCTCCGGGCTCAATCACAAAGGCTGGCTTGCGATTATTAGTAATCACCCGCACGATTCCAAGGTCTCGCGTTGCTTTGCTGTGTAGGGCAGTCTTGTCGTTGAACTCACGGATGGAGGTTTCCACATGCGGTTTGTCGCCATCGTAGTCTGGATGAAACTTGGACACACGAAGCACCTCATAAAAAACACTACGGTCCACGGTGGTCAAGATTGACACATATGTCGTTGGGCTAGATTTGTCAGCAATCGTACGCCAGTGCTTC
The DNA here is from genome assembly GCA_021840785.1 of Pseudomonadota bacterium. Next base: position 2,556 of record JAKBXD010000001.1, on the reverse strand, counting down.
AACCATTTCAGCCAGGGGTGGTCGGTCAGATTTGCCATACTTATCTCCAGTGATGGTAAATAGCATCGAAGTGATGGTAAATGACATCGCGAATCGCCGTCAATAGGCATCGTGTACGTAGATTCAGCAGCGCGGGGGTGGCTAACACACAGAAAATTACTCAGAGGGCAGATTTAGATCCTTGGCGGGTATGCCTTGGTGTTCTTTCAGGATCACAGAAAAGCTCGTTTATGCACGCCATCGCTGAGACCTAGACCACAATCCATCGCGCCGTGTGCTGATCGATGCCGCAGGTCACGAGACAAGTTCTATCAATTTATCTTATGACTGCCGCCCCCGGTCTGGACAAGCGGCCTAATTTTGCTGGGTTCTCCGCCTGCCGAATGATGGTTGTTTTGAAGCAAAAATTAAGGCATATTTTCCTCGCAGTTGCCAATAGTCCAGCCTGTCGTACCGTTGCCATGGTGGTCTCTCCTTCCAGCATATCCTTATGAAGAAATCATAGTGCAATTCAGCGAGCCACGTAATCCATTATGTGATCGCTTCCTGAATACTAACAGGCATATGGGTAACCGAATGATCGCTTCCAGATACCGTCTTGAGGGCTGCTATGCAAGCCCAAAGTTGGGGTTGAATGGTTGCCCAGATTTAAGCACTCCGAAAGCCAGATGGAGGAGCCTACGCATGGCCGCTATCACCACCTGCATGGGTCGTTTACCTCTAGCCAATAGCCGATTGCAAAAGGCCGCAATCACTGGATTGTGCCGCTTGGCTACCACCGCCGGAAGATAGAGAGCTTTGCGCAGCAGAACATTTCCCGTCTTGGCAATGGGGCTCTTTCCCGCCCATTGGCCAGACTGGCGAATGCGGGGATTGAGACCGGCATAGGCGACCACCTGCTTGACGGTGTGGAACCGTTCCAGGGGGCTGAGGAAGGCCAGCAAGGTGGCGGCGGTGTTGCCACCAATACCCGGGATGCTGGATAGCAGCTCCTTTTGGCTTTTGAGATCGGGGTGTTGATCGATGTGGATATGGATCTGTAGGCGTACCATCTCAATCTGCTGCTGGATAAATTGCAGGACCGCCGCCACGGACTCCCGCGCTGGCCCCGCAGCTGCTTCCAGCCGGTTGTTTTCCATCGCCTGTAGCCCCAAGGAGATCCTCCAGCCGCTGCACCAATGCCTGTAGGGTGGCAATCTCCTCTGCTGGTGGCACCCAGAGTGCCGGCCGGTGCATCTGGCAATAACGGGCGATGAGCCGGGCATCGGCCTTGTCTGTTTTGGCGCGGTTCAGCTCTGTCCTGTCAAAGGCATGAATCTGGGCCGGGTTGACCACGCTGATGAAGAGTTGCTGCTGGGCCAGAAAATGCGCCAGGGCACGCCCATAGATACCCGTGGTCTCCATGCAGAGGTGGGCTTCCAGGGCGTCGTGCCTGGTCAGCCACTCCAGAAGCTGCAGATATCCGGGCGGCGTGTTGGGAAAGACCTTGCTGCGATACTTGCCTTCCGCGTTCAAGAGCGCCACATCGAATTTGGCCTTGGCCACATCGATGCCGACGAAAAGGGTGGTGTGTGTCATGGCAATCTCCTTGCAAAAGAGAGCGGCGATCTGCGGACCATGCCGGTTCATCCTTATCTGTTCAGGCTCTTGCCTATGGCAGGCCTTGGATACCGTCCGAACTGGTGGCAAAGGTGAGGCAGGCGATTAATCTGGAAGTCAGGATCGTGTCCTTAGTCTGTTAACAATCTTGCCCGCCTCGCTCCGGGGATCAACCGAAGGGTACCAATCCATGGGGACTGGTTCCAAGACATAAGTCTGTTGCCGACCATCAGCCTCAACGGTGGCAGGGCAGCGGCAGCAGGCATTCCCACGTGCAATTCTCCATCAACGACATCTTGCAAACCTGAGGACGTTCATATATGCGTGCTGATTGACATGTTAGGGGTTTCAGTCTAAATATATGTCGGTCTCTCTGCCGAGATCGCCAGAATTAATGCGAAGCTCTTAAGATATGGCCGATTTCGGAAACCTGAGAACGTACGATCATTCGTATAGTTCTGAAACCCTATTGAAGATGCTGCGGAAGAGCGATTTTTTCGATATGCGCGGACTGCATGACGAATCGTTCAAGTTGTCCGTAATTGATACGGCCGTTGAATCGGCCCACAACCTGTTTGCTGGCTCGAATCCGCTTGTACGATTCTCGCTGCACGGAAAGCAAGTTTACAAAATTGACACGCTGCCTAATGATCTCGCCATACGAAAGCTCTACGAAAATGTAGCGCGTCTCGTTTCCATCAGACCACCCGGCAGGGACATTATTGTCAGCAACCTTCTCCGTCTAATTAGTGAAGGGGTGCCTTACCGACTCTACCGCCTTGATATTCGGAAGTTCTACGAGTCCTTTTCTACCGCAGCCGTAGAAGAACGTATTTTTGGTTTGCCGGGGCTTAGCCCCCCGTCCAAAGCGCTAATACATGCACTGCTCTTTCATTATTTATCCTCAGGTGGAACTGGAATTCCCCGAGGTCTGGCACTAAGCGCCCTAATCTCTGA
>JAKBXD010000083.1 GCA_021840785.1 Pseudomonadota bacterium | reverse complement strand
CAGGCAGACGATGCCAGCTTGCGTCAATCTGTAGAAGGCCATGGTAAGGAGACGCAACAAAAAGAGGTTGGTGAGAATTCCAAGGTGGGTTTGCAAAATACCTTCGGCGCATTGAAAGGCAAGCCGCCATCACCATCACCGCAGGGGTAACAAAATATGCGTTACTTCTATACACCCTTTCCGCATCCGGTCCCTCCGCCCATTCGCGGGTGGGGGGATATTTCCACTTTGTTTGGAGAGACCTTTCATCTGCTGGATGGCCGGGTCGTGCATCGAGGCGAGCCTTTACCACCGGATAGTGCGTCGGTACTCCCCGGCGTGTTGCGGCAACGTCCGATCTATGGGGGGGAACTTATCCCGGTAACGTCGCACGGAAGCAGCCTATGCAACCTGCTCACCAAGAAAGATTGGGATTCTATTCGGTTGCCGTTGATCGAAGCGAACAATCATGTCTGCGAAGCCTGTGGTTTTCGGCAGAATAAAGGATTGGAAGCGCACGAGATTTGGGAATACCACGTTCCCGAATACGGAAAACAGGGGGTGCAGCGACTCCGGGAGATCAAGATTCTCTGTAAACGGTGTCATTCCATGTACCATCTGGCATTTGCTCACCTGCATGGGAAGTTTGAGGAAGTGTTTTCCCGGCTTTGCGCCCTGCAACGATGGGATCAGCGAAGTGCAGACTGGTTCATGGCAGAAGTGGAAAGGCGACGCGATCTGTTCAATGGGTACTCCTGGACGCTGGACCTGTCCATTGCAGAAATCGATTTGCTGCACATCAATAACAAGTGGGGTACGGAAAGCCAGAATCCACGGATTCTGTGCCGTCCTAGTCTGTATGAAGATGGCAAGTGGATTCATACCGGCATCTTGGGGAAACCTTGGATCATCGGTAGTCAAACTTACGAAGCCATTGCTTCCCCCTTGCGGGATCAAGCCGCATAATCGACTGAGCTGACAGTAAAAAACGGATACGGCACCTCTCCGAATAAGAGCCATTCGGAGATTTTTCTGTGTCTGCCGTTCTGCATCGGATTGAGCCAATTCTTCCTCGCGGGGTCCGGTTTACCCACGACCAACTGCGCGCCTTCTACGGCATTCTGGAAGATATGCAGTATCGTCGGCACAAAGGGGCCGTTCTCCGTGGCTATGCCGGTTGCGGCAAAACGTGGTTGGCTGCCTTCCTGGTGGAAACCCTCAAGGAGTACGGCTATCGAGTCGCTCTGGCTGCACCGACCAACAAGGCCGCTGGCGTCTTGCAGGGATCGCTTGCCAAGGTCTGCGGTGACAGCACCGCCGTAGTGACCCTGCATTCTCTCCTGGGCCTCAAAGCCGTGCGGCATATTGATGGTCGATTGGAGTTCGTGCAGAAAAGTGATGCACACATCTCCCAATATGACCTGATCTTGGTAGATGAGTGCTCGATGGTTTCCCATCGGATTTTCGATCTGCTGCTGGCGTGCAATGCCTACCTGCTGTTTTTGGGAGATCCGGCGCAGTTGCCGCCCGTTGGGTATCAAACCGAATCGCCCACCTTCTCTCACCCAGGCTTTGCGCAATTCGAGTTGCGGGAAGTGGTGCGGCAAAAAGGGGATTCCAGCATCCTGAATCTAGCCAGCGACATTCGGAATGCCAAAAAACCGTTTTCGGGAATCTTTCAGTATGCTGATGGAAAATCCCTGCGCTTGATGCGTCATAGTGATTTTCAGATGAGCGAAGTTACCGCAGATACTCGAATACTCGCGTGGACCAACAAATCCGTAGATCGCTACAACCTGACCGCGCATAATTTGCGTTTTCCGTGGGGTCAATCGCCCTACAGTGCAGAGGAAAGATTAGTGCTGCAAAGTGGTTTGCGCGTGGGTGATTATTCTTTCAGCAACGGGACAGAAGCCGTGATTGTCTCTGTCGAAAACGCCATGCACCCGGATTGGAGCGATGTGCCAGCCTGGAAGATGCGCGTCGTCATGGCGCATGGGTTGCGGTATCCATCTCCAGACGAGGCGATCTCGGGTGTAATCGAGAATTCCAGAAAAGAGCCGGATGCCCTGGCGAATGTCGAGGTCACGATCTGGATAGCGCAAAACCCGCAACAGGTAGAGCGTCTCGAAGAATACTGTTTTCAGGAAGCGAAGAACGCTATCCAGAAAAACAGTTGTAACGAAGCAGAACGGTGGGCAATGTCCGGCTGGAAACTGCGGGATGATTTTGCCAGGGTGAAACATGCGTATGCCAGCACCGTACACAAGTCCCAGGGCAGCACCTACCACACGGCAGTCGTGGATCTGAAGGATTTGCAGAATCCGAAGGCGCGCGGAATTTTTAACCGGCTGCTGTATACCGCCATCACCCGGCCATCTGCCGAACTGGTCATCCTGCAATGAAGAGAGGTTATCCATGCTCAAGAAATGGTTAGGTCAGGTATTCCATAATGCCACAACGCGCAACGATGGATTCCGTAACGAAAAAGGGCGAACATGTGCAGATATAATTGATGCCGCGCCTTTGCCAACCGCAGCTACGCGAGAACCAATCCGGCTTCAGGTGTCATGGAACCTGCAAAGCCTGACACTGAGCCAGCGTGTAGAACAAAACACGCCATCTCAAAGCGTGCCCGCCGACGACGAGCCGCCAGCAAAACCGAAAGACGATTTCAATAAAATGTTCGAGATGAAACCCGTTGAACGGTTGGCGGCTCAGCAAAAGGCGTTTCAGGAAAAAATGCACGCATTAGCTGAAAAATACGGACAAAACACCATACCAGAAGAGGAAATCAAAAACGTCCTGGCCTGGGATAAAACGCAACGCGATGTATATCTCATTAACACCAACCGTCACGCCAATGCTGCGTTGTTTTCTGGCGACACAACGATGGTCTTTCTGAAAGGTATGCTTATACCTATTGGTGATCCAATGCTGCAACAGCGCCTTGGCGCATATATGAGCATACTGAATGAACCGTTACCGTTTGCTCTGTGGCCGACGAATCGGTGTTGGGCTGATGAATTGCGTGATGAATTTCCGTGGATGTCAAGCGTTATTGATAAAATTGAGAACCGGCATAGAATCGCTCTGCATATCAAGATCGACAGTCAAGGGGAGTTCCACGGTCTGGCTATGCGAATAAAGATTCCGCCATTGCTTCTACATGGGCGACCGGGAATCGGTAAATCCCGGTTCATGAAGCGGCTTGGAGCTTTGCTGAACTTGCCTTTATTACCGGTTAATCTTGCCGGTGCAGCAGACAATATGTTTCTGAAAGGATTATCACAAGGATGGATCAATGGCAGACCCGGAGCTATCGTAGAGTTTGTTCTGGATACTGGATGCCCAAACCCACTTGTTTTGCTGGACGAGATCGATAAGGTCAGTCCAAATACGCAAAATGGCAACGTACATCACACGCTTCTCAGCTTTCTGGAACCCACCACGGCGCGTCACATCCACGATGAATTTCTCATGGGCGGAGTGGATTACTCGGCAATCAACTGGATAGCCACCGCTAACTCCCTGGAAACCATACCTTCGGTTCTGAAAAGCCGTTTCACCTGCGTTGCTGTGGATGGGCCAGCACCCGATCACATGGAAAGCATCGTGCATTACCAGATACGGGATATTGCCAAAGAATACGGTGTACCCGTTGACCTGCTTCCTGAACTGCAAACAGCAGAGATGCGCTTGCTGAAAAAATACCTGCGCGAAACGGACTGCAATCTTCGGGTAATCGCCAAGCTGGTTCGCAACGCCATCGAGAACCATCTGTTGTCTGTTGGTGGGCCAACGCTGCACTAGACACTCTATCAGAGAACCGCGTCGAAAATTCGTCGGATACGGCACCAAGAGGGTAGGCCCACTCGAAACAGGAGATTCCACATGCCTACCGACCGTAGCAGCATCCAGCAGTTGCTTCCTATCCGCCAGGACGGGGAAGAATTCATGGTCAACGCCCGCGACCTGCACGCCTTCCTGGGGGTGGGGAAAGACTTCTCCACTTGGATCAAGGATCGCATCGCTAAATTCGGATTCATCGAGGGGCAAGACTATGTTTGTGTTGAATGTTTTGATTCCCCATTTTCGGGGAATCAAAGTGGGCGTGGCGGTGATCGTCGAAGCAAGGATTACCACCTCACCCTCGACATGGCGAAAGAGCTTGCCATGATTGAGCGCACCCCCCAAGGCAAAGCCGCTCGGCAATACTTCATCGCCTGTGAAAAGGAACTCCGGCGTCTGGAGCGTGAGCAGCGGCAGCTACCCAAGCCTTCACCCTTTGCCAAGCATCTCAATGGCGTTCCACGCGAGGAGATCCTGCAAGATCTCCAGTTCATCATAACACTGAACAAACTCAGTCCCGGCATAGACGAAAATCAGGCGTATCTCGGGGCGATTGGGCAGATGGAAGCCAAAGGCATTGATCTCAAGCCGCTACTGGACCCGAAAGCCCTTGCCCTGGAATCCCCCCATCGTTGCGCAGAGCTGCGGCCTACCGACATTGCGCGGCGCTACAACATCATCCGGCGTAACGGCAAGGAAGACCCGGCGGCAGTCAATCGGCTGCTGGCTGACATGGGCTACCAGACGCGCACGGCCAAGGAAACCCTGTCGTGGACGCCAACCGAAAAAGGGTGGCCCTTCGCAGTCGTCAAGGACGTGCCACGCGCCACGGTGCAGGGCGGTCGCCCGGTACGGCAACTGTTCTGGAAAGATTCGCTGCTGGAGTGCATCGACCGGCAACTGAGCATTTTGGGGAAATCCCGAGTGCAGGAATCGCAAGCGGAATTCTCGCTGACCTTGCAATAAACATTCGGAGACCCCATGCAATTCACCGAAGAACAAGCCCGGATTCTGGAATTTGTGCGCAACGGCGGCAATGGCGCCGCCTTGCAGCACGTCCTCCTGCACGCCTACGCCGGCGCTGGCAAATCCTTCATCCTCTCGGAGATCGCCAAGCTGCTTCCCGGTCCCGGTCTGTATCTGGCCTTTAATCAGGCCATCGTGCAGGACATCCGGCGCAAGCTGCCCAAGCACTTTCATGCCATGACTACCCACCAGCTTGCCTTGCAAGGTCTGCCGCCTGATGTATCGAAGCGCGTCAGAGAAAGCCTGGAACGGGACGCTGGCCGGGTGGCCCTGCCGCAAGTGCTGGATCGCGTCGAGGGGTTCCCCAAGAGAAACGGCCTCGTCATCGCCGGGTATGCCTTGCAAACCCTGCGCAACTTTTGCGGATCAGGAGACCCGCAAATCGACAGCCGCCATGTGCCCCCCATGCCGCGAAAGTTTCGAGACGAGGACATGGTTCAACATACCAGCCGCATTTGGGATGCCATGCTCAATTTTCAACTTCCCATCACGCATGACTTCTATTTCAAGGCATGGTCGCTCATGGGGCAAAACCTGCCATTTTTTCATCGCATGATCGATGAGGCCCAAGACACCAACCCGGCGCTCTTGTCAGCACTCTTTCAGCAAAACCAGGGAGTGACGTGGTGGGCCGGCGATCCCTACCAAAGCATCTATTCCTGGCGCGGCGCCGTGGATGCCTTGCGTCGCGTGGGGGAACAAAGCGGTACTCATAGCGATTACCTGACGCGCAGCTTCCGCTTTGGCGACGCTCCCGCCGACCTCGCCAGCAAACTGCTGGAAACCCTGGGGGAACAGCGACCCGTGGAAGGCACCGGAACTACCGATGTCGAGTTTGTCTCGATCCAGAAAAACCGCAATCCGCGACCTTTTCTCCAGCAAGCACCGCAGTTGGCTTGGGTGACATTCAGCAATGTCCCCTTGCTGGACGTAGCCATGCACTGCATCGAGGAAGGGGTCTCCTTTTATATCGTGGGCCAAGGCCGGGAAGAAAAGGGCTTGATCTACGCGGCCTTGAAACTCAAGGATGGAAAACCCGATCCCAAGGGGCCACTGGCCGCCTACGCCTCGTGGCAAGACCTGCTGGATGAAGCAGAGAGCGTGCCAGACGGCGATGCCGCAAAACTCGTCAAACTCTACCGGCATCCGGGCTTCGGTGCGATTCTGGATGCCCTGAACCGGGGCGAGAAGCGGGAACAGGACGCCCAGGTCATCCTTACCACCGCGCACCGGGCCAAGGGCCGGGAGTGGGATGTAGTCATCATTGACCCGGATCTGGATGCCTCGCTGGAACCGACCCGCGCACAAATCAAGAAGAAGCGCCGATTCTTCCTGCAGAACGATGGTGAGCTGCGCTTCGATTCCCGCGAGGACATCCACCTGCGCTATGTGGCCTTCACCCGAGGCCGCAAGCGCCTCTTGGTCGGGTGTCCCAATCTCTTTGGATGGTGGAAAAAAGCGGTGTAAGAACCGCTGCTATCTGAATTTGTACATCTTCCGCCTGATCGTTCGTCAGGCTTTTTGTTGGCTCCCTCTGAAAATCGGAAGGATACGGCACCATACCAGATAGGCGGGGATGATTCCCTTGCCTGTCTGTAGTGCATGTCTGTTTGTGGCCTAATCTTCGCCCGGTTCTCGCCGGGCTTTTTTCAGTGGGGAAGATACCATGGCAAGCAACACCCAAAAATCCAAGCAAAGCACATGGCGCACACAGCTATCTTTTCTGAATCACATGGGTCGATTGCTCTGCACCATCACCGGACTTAGCCTTTCTATTGGCATGGGCCTCCAGTCTATTTTTCTGAATCAGGAAAAACCATTTTCCCTTATGCTGCTGGCAGGAACCCTCTGCTACGGACTATTGCTTGTAGATTACCATGCTCTGCAAAAAGACATGCAAGAAGAATCTTGATGAACCATTTTAGGTGCAAAAAAAACCTCGCCATAATTGACGAGGCTGTGCAGAAATCAGAAAAAATCACACACCAAACAGCGCCGCAAAAAGATTGCCAATCACGGTCCCGATAAACACCGAGCCACCAATGACCCACCCGGCACGATGGGCAAGCGAAGAAAAAACCTTGAATCCAGCAGACTGTTCTTCCAGTAAGGCATCCAGCTTCGCCAACGGGTTCCCCATGCGCTGTAATTGCTCATCAATGCTTTTGGCATGGGCTTGCATCTTGGTCAGCAACTCTTGCTCATGCTGCGTCATCTGCGTCAACAGCATCTTTTCGTGGTCAGCTACCTGGGATTGCACCTTGTCCAGCAAGGACTGGTACTGTGTCAAAATGTTGTTGGATTCCCGGATCTTCTCCAGCTCCTGCTGCAACCGGGTAATAGCCTGGCCGAAGTTCTCCAACTCCTGCCGGTAACTCTCTCGTCCGTAGAGCGATTGCAGCATTTGCTGGTGAATCACCGAAAGACGCTCGAACCAGTCGGTGGCCGACATTGCCGGGCCCGGTTGAGCCGGTCCTGTCGGCGCTGGCTGCGGTGCCGGCGCAGGAGCGGGTACTTCCGCCGCTTGGCCAGTGACCGGAGTCTCCACCGGCCTTGCCCATCCTGCACCCACGGCTCCAGGCAACGGTTCTTGTTCATGCCCGCCCTGTATGTCCTCTGGCGAGAAACGCGGGTCCTCGCCAGATTCGTCACGAAACTCCATCTCTTCTTCGTTATTAACCACCAAGCACCCTCCCTAACTTGAACATGCCGCGCACGTTGGCAAACTCTGGAGCGTCGGGAATGACGCCTTGCTCCCAAAGGCTGATGCCAATGGACAATGCGAGATACGCCCCGCCACCCACCAGCAGGATTCGGTCGAGATCCATCAGCCCGGAAAGCCCGGTGCCTGCACTCAGGATGTTCTCGGCTTCTTCCAGGATGGACGGCAAAATGTTCCGCAGCACATGCAGCCGTTGACTTTCCACGTTGTGAATCTTGCCCGCCATCTTGAACTTGCCCGTGCGTAATGCTTGCGAGGCCGCTGGCAACGGTGGACGTGCGGCCAGCCGCAACGTCTTTTGCAGCTCTGTCGCCATGGCATCCACCATGTCCGACACCCCACGGCGAAACCCGCCCGACCGGTTCATCTCGATCATGCTTTCTTCGCTGTTGCTCAGGATGTAATACGCCACGTCCGTTGTCCGCGATCCAATGTCCACCACGCCAATGACCTCCAGCCCTTCGGCGGCATTGTTCAGCAGAATGTGATCGAAGATCGCGGCCAAGCCCTGGGGTACCACCTTGATGATCTTGGGCAAGACCAGTTGCCGCGTCATGCCATCCGGCATGTGCTGCACCACCGGCTTGCGCAAAGAAGCGACTCGTGCGCGGATGGCTTTCTGGTTCATGCAGCCTTCTTCGTCGAAGTACACCG
>JAKBXD010000082.1 GCA_021840785.1 Pseudomonadota bacterium | reverse complement strand
ACTCATCGGCATGTTCCAAGGGTACTGGGCAGAACGTACGCCCGGCGTTCTCATCGGCGCCGGTCAAATTATTGTGTATTCTATTCCGACTTTTTTCATTGGCGTCATGCTGATCCTGTTTTTTGCCATTTATGTCAGCTGGTTTCCGCCCGGCGGCATTGGCGGTGAGCAGAGTGCGGGTGGCGCGCTGAACATCGGCAGCTATTTCCACCACATGGTGCTGCCGGCCATTACCATCGCCTTGCCCCTGACCGCCGGTTTGTCCCGCTATTTCGGGCATCAGGCACGGAGTGAATATCGCCTGGATTATGTGCGCACTGCCCGAGCTCGTGGTGTGCCGCCACTGCGTGTCGCCCTCAATCATGTTCTGCGCAACGCCATTCGGCCTCTGGTCACGGTCATCGGCATGATGATCCCCGGAATTTTTGTCGGCGGGATCCTGACCGAGAGTGTGTTCAACTATCCCGGACTGGGCTGGTTATTGTGGCGCTCCGCTCTGGAGCAGGATTACCCCACGCTGTCCGCCATTGTCCTGCTCATCGGGGTGTTGACCATACTCGGCAATCTGGCAGCCGATCTCACCAACAGCATATTGGATGTAAGGGTGCGCTATGAGTAGTAGTCCGACCGATATGGATGTCAACAACAGCCTGGTGGCGCGACCCATTCCCGGCATGTTTACCCGGCTCTGGACCGATTCCCTACGGCATTGGGTAGGACAATACAGTCATCCCATGACCTGGACCGGACTGGGTTTGTTTGTTTTTTTGATGTTATTTTCCTGGCTTGGTCCGATACTGTATCCGGCCAGTCCCCTCGCCATCCATGCCAATCATTTGTTACTGGCGCCTTCCTGGCAATTTCCTTTTGGCACGGACAATCTGGGCCGGAACATGCTGGCGCGGATGATGGATGGTGGGCAGGCCACTTTGGAAGTAGGGCTGTTAGGTGCGCTGATAGCCATTTCATTGGGGATTATTTACGGCATGATTGCCGCCATGAGCCCGCGTTGGCTGGACAAGGTGCTGATGCGCTTACTGGATGCATTGCTCGCCCTGCCAGGTATCGTGTTGATGATTTTTTTCGCGGCCATCATTCCCCTCAATGCCCTGAGCCTGATCCTGGTGCTGGGTTGTCTGTCCTGGCCGGGTTTGGCGCGGATCGTGCGCAATGAGGCGCTGGCCTATAAGGAACGTGACTATGTCCTGGCTGCCCGCCAGTTTGGGGCCAGCGCTTTTTATATCGCCCGCACCCATTTGCTGCGGTCCATGCTGCCGATTCTGATCGTCAATGCCACGTTTATGGTGGCGGATCTGATCCTGGCCCTTTCCGGTTTGTCCTTTCTGGGATTGGGGATACAACCGCCCCACGCCTCCTGGGGGGGGCTGCTCAATGACGGATTACAACTGGTGATTATCGGCCCCTGGTGGCTGATTGTTTTTCCCGGCGTGGCCATTTTTCTGGCGATTGTCGCGATGAATGTGCTGGGGCAGGGGCTCCTCGCCCGTTTGGAGGGGCGCTAACATGACCGCAAAAGCCCTTCATCGTTCGCATATTCCCCTGCGCGAAAGCGATATGCGCAGTGATATTGTGCAAAATTTTCAGGACGTGCGCTCGGCAGGTGCCGGATTGCGGGTCCGTGATCTCACCGTGACTTTCGGGTGCGGGCGCAAGGCCTTCAACGTCATCGAAGACTTAAATTTTGAGGTGGCCGCTGGCGAGACATTGGGGTTGGTGGGTGAATCGGGGTCCGGCAAATCCATGACCGCTGCGGCCCTCATGGGTCTGCTGCCTTGGGGTGGAAAAGTCAGCAAGGGTTCCGTGCAGATCGGCGAAACAGACATTACGCGTTTAACCAATGCCGCCCTGCGAACCGCGCGTGGCCGGGAAATCGGGATGATTTTCCAGAATCCTTTATCGTCCCTCAATCCCAGTCTGACCATTGTCCAGCAAATTGCCGAACCTTACCGGCTGTATTTTGGTGCATCCTCAACAGCGGCGCGTGAACATGCCCTGTATTTGCTGCAGGAAGTAGGGGTTCCGGATGCTTCCCAACGTCTGGATGATTATCCCCATCAATTCTCCGGAGGGATGCGGCAACGGGTGATGATCGCCATGGCGCTGGCCTGCAAACCCCGACTGCTGATTGCCGATGAGCCGACGACCGCCCTGGACGTCATCAATCAGGCTCAGATTCTGCGCCTGATTCAGCGCCTGCAAAAAGAACAGGGAATGGCCGTGATTTTCATTACCCATGATCTGTCCCTGGTTGCCGAGTATGCCCAGAAGGTCATGGTGCTTTATGCGGGAAAGACGGTGGAGCAGGGACCTGCAGAGGCTTTTTTTACCGCTCCCCGGCATCCCTACAGCCAGGCATTGCTCCACGCCATTCCCCGCCTGGTCAACAGCGAAGAACGACTGACCGATATTGACGGGCTTCCGCCGCGCCCTCAGGAGTTTCCGGTGGGTTGCCGCTTTGCCGAACGTTGTCCGGCGATGACTCCGGAATGTCTGACGGCCTATCCACCACGTAGCGGTGACGACCATCATTTTTACTGTATTCATCCGGTCGGGGGTGCCGCATGAGCGCCTGGTTGGAAGTGAAAAATCTGGATGTGCGGTTTCACCTGGGTGAGGGCGGGCTGCTCCGCCAGAGCCAGGGTACCATTCATGCGCTGAGTGATATCCATTTTGGTCTGGAACAAGGACAGACGGTGGGTTTGATTGGCGAGTCCGGTTCCGGGAAGAGCACACTGGGCCGCGCCATTCTCCATCTGGTACGTCCCAGTGCCGGAGCGGTTTATTTCAAAGGAACCAATCTGACGGCCCTCCCTGAAAAACAGATGCGTCCCTTTCGTCAGCAGATGCAGATGGTTTTTCAGGACCCCTTTGATTCCATGAATGCGCGCATGACGGTCGGGCAGATCATCATGGAGCCTTTGTTGCTACAGGGCATCGGCACACCCGGTGAACGGCGGCGGAAAGCGGAGGCATTGCTGGAGCGAATGGGACTGGACCGGCGGGCCATGAACCGTTACCCGGGACAATACTCAGGGGGACAACGTCAGCGGATTGCCATCGCCCGAGCGCTCACTACGGAGCCACAATTGTTGGTACTGGATGAGCCTACTTCTGGTCTGGATGTTTCCATGCAGGCCCGCATTCTGAATTTGTTGCGGGATCTACAGAAGGAGATGGGCCTCAGTTATGTGTTCATCAGCCATGATCTAGGCGCGGTTTCTTATCTCGCGCAAAATGTCATCGTGCTGTACCTGGGGCGTGTGGTGGAAATCGCCCCCACCCCCACCCTCATCTCCAGCCCCGCGCACCCTTACACCGCGTCGTTGCTGGATGCACTGCCACCCATGGTTCGCCAGGGAGATTTACCGCATCTGCCGCCTCCCGTCGGTGAGCCGCCCTCACCCGTGAATCCGCCCTCAGGCTGTGCCTTTCACACCCGTTGTCCGAAGGCTGAGGCCATCTGCAGCAGTGAAAGACCATTGCTTAGCTCTGTCGGGTTGGGTCATCAGGTGGCTTGCCATTTTCCCTTGCGGGATGCTTATCCAATGAAGGAAATCGTTCATGCGAAATAGTGGGCATTCGATTGGAGAAAATGTACGTACTGCTGCTTACAGAGCCGCTGATTTGTTGCGTACATTTACTTATTGGTCGGTATTGATTGAGGAACGCTCTCAACTCACGACTTCCGTACGCAGGGGCGTTGCTGACGCACCTGAGCGAGAAATATTAAAAGCAGCATTAATTACGCTGGGTGCCGGAAATAATGTTAGTTATGCCTCTACCACAGATCTTTCTGAAGACGGTTTGCGTCGTACTATCGCAAGTGCAAAAAGTCGTGCCGAGGCACTGACTGCACACCGGTTGATGGAAATGGCCTGTTGGCCTGCAGCAGATCAAAAGGGGCAATGGCAATCCCCCACTGGTGCAGAAATGTCCTTAAAGGAGCGTTTTGATTATATGCGTGCTCTGGACGCTGCAATGAATACCGATACGCGGATCAAAGATCGTCAAGTAGTGTTAACGAGTATGGAGCGGCATCGTTTTTTCATGCATAGCGCCGGTGCAGAGCAGATTCAAGAAACCCAATTGTGCATTCCTCATATGGAAGCAACCGCCAGTGATGGTCATGAGGCCCAGTCACGTAGTTATCGGCCTTATGTGCAGGGATCGCTTAATGCAGAAACATTGACGGCTCTGGACTTTACCCCGGTAACTGCACAGCGGATGGCGATGGAAGCTCTGGAATTGTTGCTAGCGCCTGAGTGTCCGACTGGAGTGATGGATATTGTTTTGTCTCCCGCACAAATGACCTTGCAGATTCATGAGAGTATCGGTCATCCACTGGAGCTCGACCGGATTCTCGGCGATGAACGAAACTATGCGGGGTGGAGCTTTGTAAAAGCGTCTGATTTTGGTTCGCTGCGGTATGGCAGCCCATTGTTGAATATAGTGTTTGATCCTGGCGAAAAAGGTGAACTTGCTGGATATGCGTACGATGATGAAGGTACTCCGGCTTTGCCTACCTATCTGATACAGAATGGTATTTTGCAAAGACCCTTGGGTGGCGCACGTTCTGCCTCCAGAGCCGGTATGGAGGCCGTAGCCTGTGCACGGGTTTGTGACCCTCTCCGTCAGCCGATCGACCGAATGGCAAACATTAATTTGCAGCCGGGACATAGCAGTTTTCAGGAAATGATTTCTCAGGTCGAAAAAGGCATCTGGATGGACGAAAATCGCTCCTGGTCCATCGACCAGCGTCGCGACAAATTTCAGTTTGGCTGTGAGTGGGGTCGGCGTATTGAAAATGGCACGCTTGGAGGTTGGGTCAAAAATCCTAATTATCGAGGGCGAACCTTGAGTTTTTGGAATTCCCTGGCGGCGGTTGGTAATCGTGACACTTACCAGATTGCGGGAACACCATATTGCGGTAAGGGTGAGCCTAATCAGGCCATTACAGTGGGGCATGCCTCTCCGGTTTGTCTATTTCGTAATATTGAAACCTTTGGTGGTGATGCATGATCGCAACTATAGATAAGTATATCAAAGTGTTGCCGGATGTTCTGTCTACTTTGGTCTCTGGCGATGAGCGCCTTTACGCCAAGGTTTATCAGGAAGAAACCCAGTATGCGCGCCTGACTCAGGCACGGGTGAACCAGAATGGGGGCATATTCCAGGAACAACTGACCTTATTCCTGAGTAATGGTCTGGCTATGGTCAGTATGTCTGTAGAAGGAAATTTGCCATCTCCAGATCAGATTCGTGGCCTGGTTCAGTCATTAAGAGAAGATTTACCCTATGTTCCTCGAGATCCCTGGTTAAATCTGAATGAAACACCCAAGCAAATCGAAACCGGAAGTACCCATGGTTCCATGCATTTCGATGAATTGGTGAATACTCTATGTGAATCGGCAGGGAAGCAAGACCTCGTGGGTCTGGTATTGAGCGGGCCACAAGTGTTTGCTGTTTGCAGCAGTCTTGGTCATTGTCTGATTCACCGGGGAGGCGGTAGTAGTATTGATGTGAGTTTTTTTGATGCAGATTACAATGCCGTAAAGCGGGTGCGACGGGATCCTGAGCTGGCGGATATCCTGCCGTTGATGAATGGCATGTCTCAGGATCTGAAAGCCTTGCAAAGTCCTGCTGTGAATATCACGGCGGGTACATATCGCGCCTGGGTATCTGCAGAGGCCTTGGGAGAATTGTTAGGCACAATTGGCTGGAATGGTTTTTCCGTGGATTCCATCCGTAGTGGCAGCAGCTCCCTTAACAAGTTATATAATCGTGAAAAGCAATTATCTCCGCAGATCCATCTCTATGAAAATCGGCAAATGGGAGATGTGCCCTCTTTTACGAGTGAGGGGTTTTTGTTACCCGCTGAAGTATCGCTTATTCAAGAGGGTCAAGCCACAAATCAGTTAAGCAGTCCCCGTGCTGCGAAGGAATTTGCTACGAATATCAATAGTGATAGCGGATATCCTTCAGCTCTCTATCTGCAGGGGGGGGACTTGCTGGATAGTGAAGTGTTGCAAAGAATTGGCACAGGACTTTATATTGGGCGGCTCTGGTATACGAATATCTCTGACCCCGGCAGTTGTCGTTTGACAGCTATGACCCGATACGACTGTTTCTGGGTAGAGGAAGGTGTATTGGTGGGACCACTATCTCCAGTACGAATGGATTCGAGTATTTACCAGTTGTTGGGGGAAGATCTCGAAGCTATTGGGGCACATGTTCACCAGATTCCGGAAACACTCAGTTATGGACAACGAGGTTGGGGATCTTCCAGCTTGCCAGGGGTGATGACTTCTTTGAAAATAACCTTATAGTTGATGGTCGAAAATATGAAGCAACTCTCCTGCCTGCTACTGGCTTTTGCTGGCGTTGTCTTATTCAGTTTTGCCTTGACGGGCAGTGCTGTGGCCGCTACTACATCCATGACTACAGTGACATCTGTGGGCTTGTCTCCACCCATGAATGTCAACTCTTTGCTGCCGGTGGTCAATAATGATTCCAGTGCCAATGCGCAGATAATCAGCTTGATGTTTCGGCCTCTTTTGTGGATTGGCACCAATCTGAAAATCAACTGGCCGCAATCCATTGCCAAAAGTATTACCGTATCGCCGAACCGGCGAAAGTTTATCATTCATCTCAAGGTTTGGCGTTGGTCTGACGGGAGACCGGTTACGGCTGAAGATACTTTGGCTTGTCTTACGCTGATTCGCCAATACGGGCCAAGATACCCCAACGCGGGAATGGGAGGAATACCGAATATTATCGAAAGCGCAGTGGTTATTGATCCTCGGACTCTGGAAATCACACTGAAACGTTCGGTGAACCCAACCTGGTTTGAACTGAATGGGTTGTCTCAGTTGTTTCCAGTGCCCGCCTGGCGCTGGAAACACTATTCCATAGATACACTGTCCAAACTTCAGGATAACCCGGCTATGGTTTCCGTAGTGGATGGTCCATACAACCTGCAACGTTTCGTCCCTGGTCGGAGCATCAGCTTTATACGAAACCCTCATTATTCCGGAAATCCATCCGCTTTGGAGCACCTACATTTTAAAATGTACACCTCTGATTCCAGTGCCTTTTGGGCTCTGAAAACAGGCACCATTCAGGCGGGAATGATTCCGCATTACTTGTATGCAGCGCGCAGCATGGTAAAAAATCTCAAAACATGCGTCAGTAACGGTGGTTATGGTTTTAATTATGTGACGTTGAATCTTACCAATCCCCAGGTAGCTTTTTTTCGGAATGTAAAGGTGAGGCAGGCGCTTGCTCTGGCGATCAACCAGACACAGATCATCCAAATTGCATTTCATGGATTAGGCGTCCCCAGTTTTAATCCGGTACCCACCAATCCAGATACGTATCTTTCTCCCGAGATGAAGAAGCTCGTCGCACACCCCGCCCTCGCCTATAAACCTTCCGCCGCAAAACAGTTACTGACGGAGGCGGGATGGCAACCAGGTCTGGACGGGGTCCGAATGCGAAATGGACAGCGTCTTCAGTTTACGATGATGGTTCCAGACATCAGCCAGACGCTGATAGCCGTAGCGGAAATGTTGAAAGCGGACTGGCAGGCTATTGGCGTAGATATGCGCCTGCGCGTCGTGCCATTCAATCTGGAGCTGGCTAAATTGCACCCCCATGGGAAGTGGGATGCCTCCATGATCGTCTGGTCCTATGACCCGGATTACTATCCCAGCGGGGATGGTTTGTTTAATACTGATGGTGGTAGTAATTATGGGGATTATAGCAACTCCATGATGGACAAGCTGGTTCGCGACAGCACAGAAAAAAACAGTATCCAATTTTTGTATCAATATGAGAATTATGCGTACGCTCAGCAACCGGTGATTTTTCTACCTTATCCGAAGTACGTTGTGAAATATGATCAGGACTTGACCCACGCACAGTTGATGGAAGGTGTTTATTCTGTAGCTTGCCATCCTCAACGCCTACACTGATCCTGTTTTTGAATAGGTGTCTTTTGGCAGAAAATATTGAAGTTTACCTTGCGGATTTTATGCGCGATCGAAAGCGTATTGAGGAGTTACGTATGCGCGTATTTGTTCAGGAGCAAGGTGTACCGGAAGACCAGGAGATGGACGAAAGAGATGCGTATTGTCAGCATTTTCTTGCGTGTTGTGATGGTGTTGCGATTGGAACGGCTCGACTGGATCTCGAGTTAAAGGGTAAAATGGGCCGCTTGG
>JAKBXD010000081.1 GCA_021840785.1 Pseudomonadota bacterium | reverse complement strand
CCATTTCATCATCGGTCGCGGTCATGCCGACCCTGGCGCAGCGGCGGGCGGTCTGTTCTACCCGGCCTTTGCGGCACAGGAGCTTTTTGCCCGGCACGCCGATGAGATGGGTATTGCCGGTATTTTCCTGCCCGAGTATGCGTATTCCCGAACCCGGCGCCGTTATGTGCCGATGGAAGAGGCCAACGGCGAGGCCCTGGCGGGCATTTCCGGCACGGAGTTGCGGCGACGACTGGCCAGCCGGGAGGACATCCCCGAATGGTTCTCCCCGCCGGAGGTCATTCAGATATTGCGGCAAGCCTACCGCGGTGCGGACCGGCGCGGGCTGGTCATCTGGTTTACCGGCCTGTCTGCCAGCGGCAAGAGTACCCTGGCGGGAATGCTGGCCCGCACTCTGGAGGCGAGTGACGAGCGCGCCGTGACCCTGCTGGACGGCGATGTGGTCCGGCGTTTTCTGTCCAAAGGCTTGAGTTTCAGCCGCGAAGACCGCGACGAGAATATCCGCCGCATCGGCTTCGTCGCCAGTCTGGTGGCACGCCATGGCGGTATTGCCGTGGTCGCCGCCATTTCGCCCTATCGTCAGGCCCGTGCCGATGCGCGTCGTCTAGTGGAAGAAGCCGGCGGTCTATTTATCGAAGTCCATGTGGCCACCCCGCTGGAGGTCTGTGCCGAGCGCGATCCCAAAGGCCTTTATGCCAAGGCCATGCGCGGCGAAATCACCGGCTTTACGGGCGTGGACGACCCCTACGAGGCCCCGGAGCATGCGGAGTGTGTACTGGACGCCAGCCTGCAAAAGCCGCCAACCGCGTTGGCGGCACTGATGGGAGTGCTGCGCAACTTGGGCGCGGTGACGGATAAACCGGTCATGATCGAGGCGCGCAAAGAGGCATGAGCACGTTGCCAGTGCGCGCGGCTTAGCTTCACAGATGGACACCTTGCAACTCGCCGCCGCCGCCCGGTGTCTGGACCACCAGATCGCGCAACAGGTCATTCAGGGCATCAGCGACGCGCCGGGCGGGATTTATCTGCACACCGCCAAGACGCATATTGCGCTGATCGTGCAGCGTGCCCCTCTGGGGCTCTGGCAGGATACCGCATTCCATAAGCCGGACGCCCTGACCACCTGGAGCAGTCCGCTCAATCAGCGTTTGGCGGGTTTTCGCATTCAGCGCATCAGCGTGCCCTGGGCGGATCGCATCGTGCGCTTGGATTGCATCCGCGTCCATATCAGCAAGCGGCTGGATCAATTCAGCCTGATTGCCGAATGCTTTGGCGGACGCGGCAATATCGCCCTACTCGATGCGGCGCAACATATTCGCTGGGCTTGGCGCTGGGACAGTCTCGACGGTAAGGCCGCGCCGCGCTTCCTGCCCGGTGTGGTGTACGTACCGCCGGAAGACAGTCTGCCCTTTGCCCAGCCCTTACCGTGTGCCGCCACTTGGTTCCGCCGCGTCGCGCCCCGTTATCGCCCGCAGCACAGGGCCGAGCAGCAAGCCATACAAGAGGCATGGTCGCGGCGCTTGGATCCCTGCGCGCCCTGGTGGCGGTCTTCGGCGGAAGCCGACAAGCCCATCCTCTACCCCGTGCCCCTACCCGACTGGGCGCCGATGCAGGAGATTTCGGCACAGGAAGCGCTGCGTTTTGTGCGACCCGCAGTCCATCCACAACCTTCCGCCCAGGAACGCGCCCGCACTCAGCAACGGCTACACCTGCAACGCCGCATCCAAAAAATGCGCCAGGATATAACGCGCTGGAAGGACCCGGAGGTCTATCGCACTCAAGCCTTCGCCCTTTTTGCCCTGCCCGACGCGATGCCCTCCGTCACGCACATCAGCGCCCCGGACCACACCAGCGTCGCAGGTGCAACACTCACTATTACCGTGACGCCGGGCAAGTCGCTGCACCGGCAGGCGCAGTGGTATATGCAGCAGGCACAACGCAGTCGGCGCGCGCGACGCGAAATCGCCATCCGCCTGCAAGAGATGGAACGGTTGCTGCAAGACCTTACGGAAGCGACGGGAGGCGAACAGACCGGACCAGCAACAGGATCATCAACACCCGCAGGCCCGACACCCGTAAGATCCGCGAAGAACGGAAAACCGACGGATGATAGCGACTTCAACCGCACGGTAATAGAGGGCTTCACGCTCCTCTGGGGGAAAAACGCAAAGGAAAATGACCGCCTGACCTTCCGCACCGCCAAGCCTTGGGACCTGTGGTTTCACATTCAGGATTTAGGCGGCAGTCATGTGGTGTTGCGCCGGGAGAACAGTCAAACGCCCGTACCCGAATCGGTGCGCGTCGCCGCGGCACGCATTGCTCTGCAACAGAGTCAGTCCCGCGCCATCAGCGGGGAAGTGGACTGGACGGAAATCCGCCATGTCCACCGCAAGCCGAGCGGCGGGCCAGGACAAGTGACCTATCGCCGTTTTCAGAGCATCCGGGTACGCCGCGACGGCTAATATAATCACCTCAAGTCGTCGACAAGAACCTATGGCACTTCACTCTCCCGGAATCTCCTCTTCATCCAATGCTTGCAGAATGGGGCAACTATGGCGCTGGCGGGCGTCCCCACTTTTGCATTCCTTGATCAGCTTCGCCAGGACGGTCTCCAGAGCTTGTAGTGACCTGATTTTTTCCTGAACTGAATGGAGCTTGACTTCGGCGTGGTAGCGCATGGCGGCACACACTTCTGCATCGTCTGCACGTAACGCGAGCAGCTCCCGCGTCTCCTGCAAAGTAAATCCCAAGGCTTGGGCATGTTTGATAAAGCGTATGCGCATCACCACTTCGGAGGCATACTGGCGCATCCCGATGGTGGGTTTTGCAGGCTGTTTGATAAGATTTTCGCGCTCGTAGAAACGCACGGTCTCCACATTAACACCGGCAGCCTTGGCCACCTGGCCAATGCTGAAACCAGATCGGTCTCTTTGCTTGTTCATATGTAGCTCGCAATTATCCCGCGCAGCAGGATAATTGCGAGACATCTTTGGTGAAGGTTTGGGCACAGAGTTTCAATCCCTCCACCATGGTCAAATAGGGGAAAAGCTGATCGGCAAGATCTTGAATGCCGAGACCGCCACGTATGGCCAGTGTGGCAGCCTGGATGATTTCTCCGCCCTCTGCGGCGAGAATCTGCGCACCCAACAGTTTGCCGGTATGCTTGTCCGCGATCAGTTTAATAAAACCCCGTGTATCAAAGTTCGCCAGTGCGCGGGGTACGTTATCGAGGGTCAGAGTGCGGCTGTCGGTGGTGAATCCTTGCTGCGCCGCTGTCCGCTCGTCCAGCCCCACTGTAGCGACTTGGGGATCGGTAAACACGACGACGGGAAGTACCCGTAAATCCAGGCTGGCATCGCCGCCCAGCAGATTGATAGCCGCCCGGGTGCCGCCCGCCGCTGCGACATAGACGAATTGAGGATGGGTCGTGCAATCACCGGCAGCATAAATGTGGGGCACACTGCTTTGCATATGCGCATCCACCAAAATGGCCCCGGATTTGTCGGTGATTACCCCGATCTGCTCCAATCCAAGATCCGCCGTGTTGGGCGTGCGCCCGGTTGCCACCAGCAAGCGATCCGCGTGGATTGTCTCTGCGCCTATGCTGACCAAAAATTGGTCCTTCTCGTAATGCACCGACGTGGGGACGGTGTGCTTGAGCACACGAATCCCTTCTTCCTGAAATACGGCCTCCAGCCCCACGCCCAGTGCCGGATCATCTTTGGACAGGAGTGTGCTGCGCGCCAGCAGAGTGACTGCGCAGCCCAACCTGCGAAAGGCCTGCGCCAGTTCCACCGCGACTACTGCCCCCCCCACAACGAGGAGATGACGCGGCAATTCGGACGCTACCAAGGCTTCCGTTGACGTCCAGTAAGGCGTTTGCGCCAGACCCTCAATGTCCGGGCAGTGCGCATGGGCGCCCGCCGCAATCAGAAAACGATCCGCTTGGAGCCGTTGTTCCGATCCGTCGGCAGTGCGCACCACGAGGGTTGTGGCATCGACAAAGCGGGCGTGACCCTGCACAAAGGTGATATCCGGATGCGTAGCCAGCACATGATCATACTTGGCTTCACGCAGTTCAGCCACGCGATCCTGTTGTTGCTGGACCAGGACGGCGCGGTCCACGTCGGGTACGCTATGACTTAAACCACGAAAAGGATGGGCACGCTGCCACTGGGCCATCTGCGCGGCACGGATCATGATCTTGGAGGGCACGCAGCCGACATTGACGCAGGTGCCGCCCAGCGTACCTGATTCAATCATGGTCACTCGGCCGCCTCCTTCCGTCACTCGGATGGCGGCAGCAAAGGCGCTTGATCCAGAACCAATGATGGCGACATGAAGGCCGGTAGCATGAGCATTTTTTGCCTCCATTGCCACCGGAGTGCCGGCATTTTCAGGCAGTGAAACACCGTAGCCCGCTTTGTTGATGGCGGCAGCAAGCACTTCCATGGATACCGGTTCGGAAACTTCGATCTGTGCCTGCCCTTTCGGAAAAGCCACCTGTGCCAGCGCGACGCCAGGAACCGCGCACAACGCATTTTCTACCATCAGGGCGCAGTGATTACAGGTCATGCCCGTAATGCCCAACATCATCGCTTTATTCATCTAAGCATCCTCAAGGATAGATGATCCAGAGATTATGGCTGTACTATCGAGGCGGGATAGCCGACCTGACGGAACACGTTCAAAAGGGTAGGGACATTGACCGCCTTTTGGTCGTACTGCACCGTTACCGTCAGCGCCCTATCCCGGATCTGAATTTTCTTCACCCCGTGCAAGCGATGCAGGGCCATATAAATGGCCGCATTACAGGCCTTGTCGGCGCAGGTCATACCCGGCACCTTAAATGTGGTGCTGGCCATGCCGGTTGGGGCCACAGCATTCATTGTGGTGGCCGCAGACGCGGGCATAGTGACGCTGGCACCAGTGATCAAGGCTATCGCGCAGAACGACGCCAGGATTTTTTGAATAGACACTTGAGCATGCATAAAAATATCTCCTTCTATAAACGGTGAGGGCGGCCTGATTAGGGCATCAGAAGACGAGCTAGCACATGGGGCAACGCCAGAGCGATTAGCACCAGAATGGTGCCAGCCCAGAGCAGGGGGGTCTTCCATCGTGCTACCGGCGCACAGGTGCCGCAGTCCGCCCCTTTACTCTCCCGATGGTTTTGCATATGGGCGTAGACCAAAAAAGCCAGCGCCAAGATATCCAGATAGGGCGCGTAGGGCCCAAGTATCCGCAGGTTGGCCATCCATGCGCCGCCGATACCGGCGACGATCAGCAACAAGGGTAATACACAGCAGGCCGATGCTAAAAAGCCCAATACCACAGCCAGGAGCAGACCCCATATGCCTTTTCCCGTAGGTACAGGCGCTCGCTGCACTGCTGCGGCGCAGGCTACTGTCGCTTTGCCAGGTTCCGTCTTGACAGTCATGGTCACCTCCAATCTACACACTGGTCATATGTTGCATGACGCGTGATTGTAGACACCGTACTATACTACGGTGTCAAGGGCACTCTTTGACTGTCAAGCATAGGAAGAAACAAGCCGTTGGGGGTCCGTTGTCTGATGAGATGGGGTGGCGCGGGCTGGAAGGTACCCATCGCCTTGACACTCCCGCCGATCCTGATAAAGTTAATACCAACCGATCGGTATGCAATACTGCACGCAGGGAGGCCGCCATGGCAATGCGTTTTGGTCCTTGGAGAAGCCATGCCGGCCCTACAACTTTTAAGAATATCAGACTATCTGGTATGTAAAATGAGGAGGAGCGCATGTCCGAACTAAAAATCAATCCTTACAAGCAACCTGCCGGAGGTTGGGGCGCGTTGCGGGCTTCCATGCAGAGCCTGCAGCATCAGGGGATTCTGGCCGAAGGTACCGCCCTGCTCCTCAAATCCAATCAGGCGGAAGGTTTCGACTGCCCCGGTTGCGCCTGGCCGGACCCGGACGCCCACTCCACATTCGAGTTCTGTGAAAATGGCGTGAAAGCCGTGGCGGCGGAGGCCACCAGCAAGCGGGTGACCGCCGACTTTTTCGCGCAACATACCGTCAGCTGGCTGGCTGAACATGACGATTATTACCTGGAAGAACTTGGTCGCCTGACCGAGCCGATGTTTTACGACGCCGCGACCGATCACTATGTACCCATCAGCTGGGAGGTGGCGTTCCAGCGTATTGCCCAGCATCTGCAAGCGCTTAAATCTCCTCATGAAGCGATTTTCTACACTTCCGGGCGCACCTCCAACGAGGCAGCTTTCCTCTACCAGCTTTTCGCCCGGGAATTCGGCACCAACAACATGCCGGACTGCTCTAATATGTGCCACGAGCCCACCAGCCTGGGCATGCCGGAATCCATCGGTATCGGTAAAGGCACCGTCACCCTGGAAGATTTCGATCATGCCGACACCCTCCTGCTCTTCGGTCACAATCCGGGCACCAATCATCCACGCATGCTGGGCACTTTGCGGGATGCCGCCAAACGCGGCTGCCGGATACTGGTTTTCAACCCGCTACGGGAGCGTGGTCTACAACGTTTCGTAAATCCGCAGGATGCCAGGGAAATGCTCACCAACCACGGCACAGAAATCGCCACCCATTATTATCAACCGCGTATTGGCGGCGACTACGCCATCGCGCTGGGGATCGCCCGCTATGTGCTGGAACAGGGCACCCTGGATCAGGATTTTATCGACACCCATACCCAAGGCTTTGAATCCTTCAAGGAAATTGCCCTCAATACGCCTTGGGCGGATATTGAGGCGGAAAGTGGCCTGACCCATGCCGAGTTCATGGAAGTCGGTAAAATCTATGATGAAGGCAAGGCCGGCATAATCACCTGGGGCATGGGGATCACTCAGCACAAGCACGCGGTGGCGACTATTCAGATGCTGGTCAATGTGCTCTTGCTCAAAGGTAATATCGGCAAGGAGGGGGCCGGCGCCTGCCCGATTCGCGGCCACAGTAACGTTCAGGGGGATCGCACCATGGGTGTTTGGGAACGTCCGGCACCGGATTTCCTGGACCGTCTCGCCAAGGAGTTCCATTTTGAACCACCCCGCGAACATGGTTATGACGTGATCGGCAGCATCACCGCCCTGGAAGAGGGATGCGCCAAGGTCTTTATTGGCATGGGCGGCAATTTTGCCAACGCCACACCCGATACGGCCCGTGTCCATAAAGCCCTGCGCGGGTGTGCGTTGACCGTGCATGTCACCACCAAGCTCAATCGCTCGCATATCGTCCATGGGAAGGAGGCAATCATCCTGCCTTGTCTGGGACGTACCGAAATTGATATTCAAAGCGGTCAGCCGCAGGGGGTGACGGTGGAAGATTCCATGAGCATGGTGCATATCTCCCAGGGTATGCGCGCCCCGGCCTCACCCCACCTGAAGTCCGAATCCGCCATCATCGCGGGGCTCGCCGAAGCGACATTGCCCCAGAGCAAAACACCATGGCGCGAGCTGGTCGCAGACTATGACCGGATTCGCGACCGTATTTCCCGCGTTGTTCCGGGTTTTGAAGACTTCAACGACCGCGTCCACAAACCGCGTGGTTTTCATCTGGATCTGCCGCCGCGCTCCCGACGCTGGACCACCGCATCCGGCAAAGCCAATTTCATCGCGCGGGAGTTGAAAGCCGTCACTGAAGATCGCTTTCAGCCGCAGACGGCAGCGCGGGTATTTAATCTCATGACCATCCGCAGCCACGACCAGTACAACACCACGATCTATGGCTTAGAAGACCGTTATCGGGGCGTTTCCGGCGCCCGCAACGTCTGCTTCATGCATGCCGCTGATATGGCGGAACTGGGGTTCCAGCCGGACCAACTTGTGGACATCACCTCGCACTGGCGGGATGGCGAGCGGGTCGCCCGGAATTTCGTCTTGGTGCCCTACGATATCCCGCGGGGCTGTGTGGCCGGATACTATCCCGAGCTTAACGTGCTGGTCCCCCTCTCCAGCCATGCGGACCGGGCCAATACCCCCACCTCCAAGTCCATTCAGGTGACTTTTGCAGCGGCGGGGCAATGTGCCTGAAAGCACCGCTGAAGAAAGCGCGATGGAAAACCTGGTGATCGCCCTGATGCAGGCATTGTGTGCCGAGCAGGTACTGTCTCTCGCGAAAATCGGTAAGCATCTGGGCATCCGTCGCAGCCAGCTGGAGCGACTCCTGTTGCTCCTCGGTCATTCCGACGGTTGGGGCGGCATGGACTACGTTGTTCAGGAAGAACAGCGGGGTCGCTCCGTCATCACCCTCACTGAAAAAGGACGAGCGCTATGCGCACAGATGCAGGCCTCGGCGGAATAAGCTGGTCTCCGGCGACTGTGCTGGAAAGCCAGCGCATGCCCTTGGTACACGAGGAAGCCA
>JAKBXD010000080.1 GCA_021840785.1 Pseudomonadota bacterium | reverse complement strand
CGGACGCGGGCCGGAGCGGTGCCACGCTGCGCTGCTGATCCCGGGCATCGCGTTCCGCAATTTCCGCCACAACTGTGGCGAGACTAGCACTAATACCCTGTTCCATCAACTGATTCAGACGCCGTTTGCCCCGTTCTTCGGCCCTGGCGGTCAGAAACACCTTGAGCGGTGCGTTCGGGAAAACCACGGTCCCCATATCTCGACCATCGGCTACCAATCCCGGCGCCTGGCGAAAATCCCGCTGACGCTGCAATAAGGCCGCTCGCACCGCAGGAATGGCGGCAATCTGAGAAGTCAGGGCACTGATTTCTGGGCTGCGGATTTCCGCATCGACCAGTTCTCCCGCGAGCAGAACATGTGTTTCGTCGGCGCCCCCCCGAAAGCTCAGGGGCAACGTGCGCGCCAGTTCGGATAAAGCCACGGCCTTGTCCGCAGACAGCCCGGCACGCTGTGCCGCCAGCGCCAACGTCCGATAAATAGCACCACTGTCCAAAAGATGCCAACCCAGATCACGGGCCAAAAGACGGCTCAGCGTGCCCTTACCAACCCCGCCGGGACCATCCAATGTGATGACGGGAATGCCACTCATGCGCCCACCACCTCCAGCAACAGCCCGGCTTGATGCGCCAGAGCGGGAAAATTTGGAAAAGACGTAGCCACATTGGCACAGTCGAGGATTTCGATATCACCTTGCGCCACCAGTGCCGCCATGGCAAAGGCCATCGCGATACGATGATCCCCCTGACTGTTTATACGACCACCCTGTAGAAGCGATCCGTTGATAATGGCCCCATCCGCGCGCTCCTCTACAATAACACCCATTGCACGCAGGCCACTAGCCATCACCGCAATACGATCGCTTTCCTTCACACGGAGCTCTTCAGCGCCGGTAATCACGGTCTGCCCCTTAGCACACGCCGCGGCGATGAACAGCGCAGGAAATTCATCAATAGCCAGCGGTACCAAATGGGCAGGAATGGCAATGCCCTGCAACTGCGCATAGCGAACGCGGATATCGGCAACCGGCTCACCGCCCACTACGCGCAGCGCGGTGAGATCAATCCGGGCGCCCATACGGGTGAGGATTTCAATGATGCCGGTGCGCGTCGGATTGATACCTACACCTTCCAGGGTGAGATCGGAACCCGGCGCGATGGTGGCGCCGAGCAGGAAGAACGCTGCCGAAGAAATATCGCCCGGCACCTGCAGCGACTGCCCGTGCAACTGGCCACCGCTGCGCAGACAGGCGCGTGGACCCTGACGCTCCACCGGGTAGCCGAAACCTTGCAGCATCCGCTCGCTGTGATCACGGGTGGGCGCGGGTTCCGTCACGCAGGTCTGACCTTCGGCATACAACCCCGCCAGCAGGATGGCGGATTT
Organism: Pseudomonadota bacterium; assembly: GCA_021840785.1. The sequence goes on along the minus strand of JAKBXD010000080.1, from coordinate 7,093 downwards.
GACTTGGGCACTGGCCATCGGCAGGGCATAGTCGATGCCGTGCAGGGGTCGCCCGTGAATCTGCAAGGGCGCCTTACCGTCCTGGGCGGCAATTTCCGCGCCCATGGCGGCCAATGGCCTTAACACCCGACCCATAGGCCGCTGCTGCAGACTGGCATCACCTATCAGAGTACTCGGGAAATTTTGACCGGCCAACACACCTGCCAGGAGACGCATTGCCGTACCGGAGTTCCCGCAATCCAATGGTACACCGGGCGCCCGTAATCCATATAGACCGACACCTTGTATACGCAAGTGCCCGCGATCCGGTCCTTGCATCTCTACGCCCATGGTGCGAAAGGCGGCGATAGTAGCGAGCACATCGGCACCTTCCAGCAGTCCCTCTACTTCCGTCACCCCTTCAGCAAGCGCACCAAGAATAACAGCGCGATGGGAAATGGATTTGTCGCCGGGGACCGGGAAACGACCTTTGAGTTGACTGCCGGGATGGACGAGATATCGGGTCATGATTCAGGGATGCACCGGAGGAAATTGAAATTGTTGACGACAATCGCGACCGCGCTCCAGCAGGGCTCGCAGGGCGCTCCTGTCACCCCCTGCGAGTATCTGCTCGACATTGCCGAGGGTTTTTTGCAAAGCTTGCAGATGCTGTCCGATGATTGCGCGATTCTCCCAAAGGATGGCTGCCCAGAGATCGGGGTCAGAGGCCGCTATTCGGGTAAAGTCGCGGAGCCCTCCGCCAGCAAGATCACGCAGCGCAGGGGCCTGATCATCCAGGCCAGCCATGTAGGCAAAGGCGAGTAAGTGGGGCAAATGACTGGTCGCAGCCAGCGCTTGATCATGGGCCTCCGGCGTCATTTGCGAAACAGTCGCACCGAGGCCCTGCCAAAAGCCGCTTAAAGCGTCTACCGCATTAGGCGCCTGTCCCGGCAACGGCGTCAGGATGACACGCGTCCCTTGATAAAGGCTCTCCCGCGCCGCTGCAAATCCGGCTTTTTCTCCGCCAACCACGGGATGCCCGGCGATGAAGCGATCTCCCAGCAACTGATGACCCAATTGCGCTATCGGAGCTTTGATGCTGGCGACGTCGCTGACCAACACCTCTGCAGATATATGACGCGCCAATTCCGGCAACTGCTGCAAGATGATTTGCGGAGGGGTAGCCAGCAGGACCAGGTCGGCATCTCGCAGCGCCGATTTCAACTGATGGGTCAGACTGATCCGCCATTGCTTCGCCGCAGGTTCCATGCGCTGAACCGCCGCCGCATCTGCGACCACCCCCACCAGCGATCCAGCGAACCCCCTGCTGCGCAGAGCTTTAGCGACGCTCCCGCCCATGAGGCCAAGGCCGACAATAATGATGCGCTGGAAAGGCGTGTCTGACATGCTAGAGTTCGCGACCGATGGCCTCGGCGATTCTACGCAAATCACCCATCAACGTCATGAGTTGCTGCGGACTCAAGGCCTGATCGGCATCGCACCAGGCTTCTTCGGGACAGGGATGCGACTCCACCAGCAAGCCATCCGCACCGGCGGCGATGGCGGCCTTGGACAATTGCGGTACGAGCCAGGCCTTGCCGCCAGCGTGACTGGGATCGACGATAACCGGCAAGTGCGTCTCCCGCTTAAGAACCGGAATAGCGGTGACGTCAAGGACATTACGATAGGCCGTCTCAAAGGTGCGAATACCGCGCTCGGCGAAGATAATCCGGTGATTGCCGTGAGCAGCGATATATTCAGCCGCCATGAGCCATTCCTTAATGGTGGCGCTCAGGCCGCGCTTGAGTATGATCGGCACATCCAGACGCCCGACCTCTTTGAGGAGATCGAAGTTTTGCATGTTGCGCGTGCCGATCTGAATGATGTCCACTCCTTTTTCGAGGAAAAGATCAATCTTGCGGACATCCATCAGTTCGGTGACGATGGGCAGACCGACCGCGTCGGCGGCGGACCGGAAATAATCCAGACCTTCATCGCCCACGCCTTGGAAGGTGTAGGGACTGGTGCGGGGTTTGAAAGCTCCGCCGCGCATCAGACGGCAGCCTGCCGCCTTGACGGCCTCCGCAGAGCTACGCATCTGCTCCGGTGTTTCGACCGAACAGGGGCCAGCGATCACTTGAATCTGCTTGCCACCGATGGGGATACCACGCACCTCGATCACCGTATCGGTGGATTTGAACTCGCGGCTCACGAGCTTGTAGGGCTTTAGAATAGGCATGACCTGTTCCACGGCGGGCAAGGATTCCAGCGCTCCCTCAGGCAACAACCGCTCATCTCCTAACAAACCGACCACGGTGCGCTCGGAACCGGTACTGACCATGGGCTGCAGGCCAAACTGGCGGATACGCTCCAGCAAGTGCTCCATCTGCTCTGCGGTAGCTTGTGGTTTAACAATGACGATCATGGGATTACAGGACCTCGCCCAGCATTTTTAGAAAGCGTTGATTTTCCACCGGCAGGCCAACACTGACTCGCAGATGATCCGGCATGCCGTAAGGGATCAACGGCCGGATGATCACACCCCGCTGCAACAGCGCGTCATAGACGCGCTGTCCACCCCCTGGTACGGCAAAGGCCGTAAAGTTGCCTGCAGGCGGCAAGATTGTCAATCCAAGATTATGTAATCCGTCGCGGAGGGTCACCATCCCCTGGTGATTGTTGGCCAAGGTAGCCCGCAGATGAGCGAGGTCCGTGAGCGCAGCGTGCGCTGCCACCTGCGCCAAGGTATTGACATTGAATGGCTGACGAACCCGCTCCAGCACTGCTATCAGGTCGGGGTGGCCAATGCCGTAACCGCAACGCAGGCCTGCCAGCCCATAGGCCTTAGAAAAGGTCCGGGTAAGCATCAAATTACCGAAGCGTCGCAGCCAGTGCTTACCGTCGGGATAATCCGCGGCATCCATCAGTTCCAGATAAGCCTCATCCAGCACCACCAGGGCATGCGAGGGTACACTGTCGATGAAGGTCTCCAGCGCCGCTGCGGTAAGGTACGTACCCGTGGGATTATTGGGATTGGCGATAAAAACCAGCCGGGTTTGTGCGTTGAGCAGACCGGCCATGGCCTCCAGGTCATGACCGTAGTTCCGCGCCGGGGCAATCCGCACGGTCGCTCCACTCGCTTGCGCAGCAATGGCATAAGCAGCAAAGGCGTACTGTGAAACAATTACCTCGGTACCCGGCCCGGCAAAGGCGCGCACGGCAAACTCCACCACCTGATCGGAACCGTTGCCGAAGATAAATTGCCTGGGGTCCAGATCCAACTGACGCGCCAGCAACGCGCGTAACTCCGGCGCTGATCCCTCGGGATACAAGGCCAGGGTAGGCAGCGCCGCACGAATAGCCGCCAGCGTCATGGGACCCGGCCCCAACGGATTTTCATTGGAAGCCAGCTTGATGGCATCACGGATGCCCTGTTCCCGTTCCAGTTCCGCCAAGGGCTTACCCGGCTGATAAGGACGCAAATCGGACACCCCCGCTGCCGCATATTCCAGATATTTATTGCACATTAAAATACCGCCCTGGGATAACTGCCGAGGCAGCGATAGAAAGACGCCTGTTGCGCGAGGGCATCCAGCACCGGTGCAATGGCGGCATCCTGACAATGACCGAGCAGATCGAGATAAAAGATGTATTCCCAGATGGCCGAGCGTGCCGGTCGCGACTCGATGCGCGTGAGGCTGATCCCCGCACTGGCCAATGGTGACAGCAGCGCATGCAGGCTCCCCGGACGATTGGCCGCGGCGACCACCAGACTGGTCTTGTCGTTCCCGGTGGAACGGGTACTGATCTTACCGATCACCCAAAAGCGCGTGGTGTTCTCGGGATTGTCTTCAATACCCGCAGCCAGAATATCAAGGCCGTAAGCTTCCGCAGCCACCGTAGTGGAAATAGCACCACCTTCGGCATCCGCCGCTGCTCGTTCAGCCGCCACAGCATTGCTGGAGACATCCACCAATTGCACCCGCGGCAGATGTGCCGCAAGCCACTGGCGACACTGGGCACGGGTCTGGTAGTGCACATAGACGCGCTGGATCGTATCCATAGAGCATTTAGCCACCAGATTATGGACGATACGTAACTGCACCTCACCGCAAATATGCAGCGGATAATCCAACAGCAGATCGAGGCTGAGGTTGACGGAGCCCTCAGTGCTGTTTTCCACCGGCACCACGCCGAAGCGGACCTGATCACTGTCTACCAGACGGAAAATCTCGGCAATGCCTGCCGTCGACTGAAATACCGCAGCCCGCCCGAAATGCTTTTGCGCCGCCATTTGCGAGAAGGTACCTGCCGGGCCGAGGTAAGCCACCTGTAACGGCTCTTCCAGGGCCAGACCAGCAGAAATGATTTCGCGGAAGATAGTGGCAATTTGCTCCGCGGAAAAGGGTCCCGGATTCTCCGCCATCACCCGGCGAAGAATCTCCGACTCCCGGTCGGGATAATAAAAATTCGTCTCGTCAGCGGCACGCTTCACTGCACCGACCTCAGCGGCCAGGCGGCCCCGCTCCGCCAGCAACTGGAGGATTTGTGCATCCACCTGATCAATGACCCCGCGCAATTCGGGAAGCGTTCGTACACTCACGGATAAGGTGCCTCCCTAACCCTGGCGGCGGGCGAAATCCCGCATGAAGTCAACCAGTGCCAGTACCCCGGCCTCCGGCATTGCATTGTAGATAGACGCACGCATACCACCCAGCAGGCGGTGCCCCTTGAGTTGAAGGAGTCCCTGCGCATCCGCTTCTTTCAGGAATACCTTGTCCAGCGCTGCGTCATGCAAGGTGAACGGCACATTCATCCGCGAGCGGTTGCGGTGCTCTATGGCATTGGTATAGAAACCGCCGGAATTATCGATACCCGCGTAAAGCAAAGCCGCCTTACGCGCATTGATCTCCGCCATGGCGTCCAAGCCACCCAATTGTTGCAACCATTTGAACACCAGACCGGCCACGTAAATGGCAAAGGTCGGGGGCGTATTGTGCATGGAATCCTCTTTAGCATGCACGGCATAGTCCAGCATGGTTGCAGTACCGGCCGGCGCATGACCGATGAGGTCGTCGCGGATGATGGCCAGGGTCAGGCCGGCCGGCCCGATGTTTTTTTGGGCACCGGCATAAATAAGGCCAAACCGGCTGACATCCACCGGCTTCGAGAGGATGTGGGAAGAGGCATCACTCACCAGCGGAATATCGCCCAGTTCCGGGACAAAATCGAACTCCAGACCACCGATGGTTTCATTTCCGGCAATATGCACATAGGCCGTATCAGCGCTAACCCGCCACTCCGATTGTAGAGGCACCACACGGGCCTGACGATCCGCATTGCTGGCCGCCACTTCCACGGTCGCAAAACGCTTGGCCTCTGCTATGGCTTTCGCAGACCAGATACCGGTCTGCACATAGCTCGCCCGCGCATGACCGCGCAGCAGGTTGAGAGGAACCATGGCAAACTGCAGGGTCGCACCGCCCTGCAAAAATAGCACCTTATAATGAGCGGGAACCTGCAGGAGGTCGCGGAGGTCCTGCTCGGCCTCGGCGATAATCTGCATATAATCTGCACCGCGATGGCTCATTTCCATGACCGAAATACCGCGGCCATGCCAGTCGAGCAACTCCGCCTGCACCTGCTCCAGCACCACACGGGGAAGCATCGCCGGGCCCGCACCAAAATTATAAACGGGATAGTTCATGGTGTGTGTTACTGGGGCAGATCGGTCTGCTCCCCCTCCTCTTCTTCCGTATCGGCAATCAATGCCAGTCCCGCCAGTTGCTCGCCCTCGCCCAGGTTAATCAGGCGCACCCCCTGCGCATTCCGGCCGGTACGACGAATACTGTTAATCGCTATACGAATCAGGGTGCCATGATCAGAGACCAGCATCAATTCGTCCCGCTCCGTTACCGCCAGCGCGCCGACCACATCGCCATTACGCGCGTTGGTCTGGATGGCAATAACGCCCTTCCCGCCCCGATTGGTGCGGCGGTATTCATCCACTTCCGTCAATTTACCGTAGCCATTGGCCGTAGTGGTGAGGATCACCTGACTGGAATCCACCCACTGTGCCGAGATCACCCGATCATTTTCTTCCAGACTGATGCCGCGCACACCCCGGGCATTACGCCCCATGGCCCGGGTTTTCGCCTCGGGGAAACGCACCGCCATACCATGCCGGGTAAAGAGCATGAATTCGCGCTGCCCGTCGGAGAGGCCAACGGCGACCAGACGATCACCGGGGTCGAGGTTGATGGCATTGATCCCCTGACTGCGCGGGCGGGAATACTCCATGACCGGCGTCTTTTTGACGACACCATGGGAGGTTACCATGCAGACAAACTGTCCTTCGGTAAAGTCACGAACCGGCAACACGGCGGTGATGCGTTCCGTGGGTGCCAGGGACAGCATGTTGACGATAGGCTTGCCCTTGGCGCCACGACCCGCCTGCGGTAACTGATATACCTTTTGCCAGAAAACCTTACCGAGATTGCTGAAGAATAGACAATAGGCATGGGTCGAAGCGCAGAACATGCGTTCGACAAAATCTTCTTCTTTGGTGGTGGTGGCCATCTTGCCCTTGCCGCCCCGTCTCTGGGCATTGAAGACCGTCACCGGCTGCGCCTTGATATAACCGGCGTGGGTGAAGGTCACCACCATTTCCTCTTCGGTAATCAGATCTTCCGTCGAAATATCACCGGTATCCGCCACGATCTCGCTGCGCCGGGCATCCCCGTACTGATCGCGGATGGCCACCAGCTCTTCGCGGATGACCTCCATGAGCCGGGTCTTCGAGCCGAGAATCTCCAGCAACTCGCGGATGCGATCCAGCAAGGCCAGATATTCATCGCGGATTTTGTCCTGCTCCAGCCCCGTCAGACGGTGCAAACGCAAATCGAGAATGGCCTGGGCCTGCAACTCGGACAGGTGATATCCGTCCGCGTGCATCCCCTCCGAGGGTTCGCCACGTTCGACCAGCAGCGCCGCGACCATGCCCGGCTCCCAGGACTTCGCCAGCATCTGCGCCTTGGCTTCCGCCGGGCTGGCCGCCGCCCGGATCAGGCTGATGAGCGGGTCCAGATTGACCAGAGCCACCGCCAAGCCTTCC
>JAKBXD010000079.1 GCA_021840785.1 Pseudomonadota bacterium | reverse complement strand
ACCGATGCGAGGAATGCGGACTGCTCCTTCGGCGGCAGCCGGTGGGCCAGATCCTTGACCGGGTCGCGCATCAGAGACAGCGCCTGGACCTCCCGATTGAATTTCAGCCAGACTTGGGGGGAGTCCAGGGGCTGATGATGAACCATGGCGATTTCCTGAATGCGCCGCTGGACATCTTCCAGGCTCATGTGCAGCACGCTGATCGACAGAAACATGGCGTCAATCGCCTTTTCGCGAACGGCGCCGGTCAGTCCGGCAGGGACCAGTGTCTCGACCAGTGCCTTGCTGGCGTTGGGATTTGCTGAAGTAGAGTTAATAACAGACGGATTTTCAGATTCCATGACGCTGCTCCCATGTGGATGTTCACATGGAGTACAGGGCGCGCGGACACCTGATCGTTATGAGGCGGGCATGAAAAAGCCCGCGTTATCACGGGCTGTGGCAGTGGAATGACGAAACCTGGCGGCAGTTTGTGCTTGTGGCGGTGTGCTGGCCCTAATCCGCCATCGCCCGCTCCTCCGTGATTTTCAGACCCATGGCGAGGATGTGCTCCATTGCCTGCTCATCGGCGGCGAGGTCGCTCATGACGCCGATGACCTTGCCGGTCATAGCGGTCAGATCTGCGTGATACTGGTCCCTCTGCGTTTCGATAGGCACACCTCGGTCGATATTCGCGGAAACGGCGGGGGCGAGATTCGCCAGCAGAAATGACGCCTGGGCCACGGCGAGGTCGTGGATGAGATTCCGGTTTTCGGTGATGCGATTACTGTTGCTCATGGTGAAACTCCTTTGGTGGTGGTAGGTGAAAGGAAAAAGAAATGGGGTTGCGCCCTGCAGGGGCGGGGGCGCATGTGATGCTGCACCCGCCCAGTTACGCCGGTCAGTCCAGGTCCACGGCAGGCAAATCCTGCTCCCACTTACGCAGCAGATCGCCCACGTTCCCGTCTTCGTCAACCAGACCCAGGTCATCCATCACCTGGCGCATGGCGTCCGTCAACTCATCTTCATTGGCGATCAGAATCCCGGCATAGGTGGTGTGTCCGCCGTCATAGCAACTGTGGCTCTTGCCAAACACCAGATACTTCTCCTTACCGTCCCTTTTCAGGACGTGCAGGGAGCTGTAGCTTTGAAAATCGTGGGGGTGTTTGGCGTAGTCATAGTCGGTGGCGGTGGCCCAGGTGATCCAGTTTTCGAGGTCGATACTGACCGGGCGTCCGTTACTCATGCGAATCGTTTTCTCGTTCATCTTTAAGTCCTCTTTCAATGTGTCAGGCCCATTTGCCTCACGCCCTTTGAAAATACCGAGCCATTTTCCTTTGTAGATATTATTCAGTGGGTTGAACAGCGTTGGCGGCGACGGCATCTTTCTTTCCCACCACCCTTCACCACCTCTGCTGATTGTTCAACCACCCTTCCCGGTGCGCCATCCACCAGACAAACGTCTCCATATCCCGCTCCACGCTGACTGGATAACCCAGATCCAGTAAATGACGGTGCATGAGTTTGGCGTGATGAATAGCCGCACGGCGAGCATCATCCATCGCCCTGGAGCTCTGATAAACAGAGATCAGGCGGGTCATTTCGTCCCGCCAGGCGGGCATCGTATGGTCCGCCCGGTCGGGGTTCCACTCGGGGTCGCCCCGCGTCCGCATCAGCCAGACGGCGAACCGCTCCGTATCGTCAGGCGACGGCGCTGGCGTGCCCGGCAGCGGTGGGGACCAGATGTCCGAAAAATCAGCAGCAGTCATTGGCGTCTCCTTAATTCCATCAATCCCACGTTTCCATTCTTACAGGGCAAAGCCGCGCCTGTTTCCCGTTGGAAATACCGAGCCGATTTCCCCCTCGCGGTGGTTTGTGGTGGTGGGAAAAGAGGTGGGTTGCGGCGGCCTTTTCTTTTCCTTCCACCACAAACCACCGTTGACGCTGAACTTGGAGTTGATGAATCAGAAAAAACACACCCCCATCGGCACTGTAAAACAGGTATCCATACACGGCCGACGGGGGTGTTAAAATTGCCACAGTCGATCTGGTTTCCGGTCGGAAACGACGGCGGACACGGTCCGCCGGGGTTCTTTCGGTGGTTTTTTGTCCGGTGATGGCCGCCTGCGAGCCGTCTGCGGGCGGTTTTCCGTGTTGGCGGACGGTTTTGGACAGCCGTGTGCGGCATTTTGGCGATCTTCGTCGGATTGCGGACGCGGTTTTCCCTCCGGGACGGAGTCCGGATTCGTTGATGGTTGGTGATGAGGTGCGGCTTGGCGGCTAGAATGTGGTGAGTGTGCCGTCCGGCATGCGCCACCGCCCGCATCCCTCGCGGGCCTCCCGTGCGCTGGGGTCCAGCGGTTCCAGGATATTCGCCAGGATGGCCACAGAGGCTATCCAGTCCGGGTCGTCGCTGATGTGCCTGGCGTATACTTCCGGGGTCGCATAGAAGGACTCTGGAGCCAGAATCCCCGATGGTGCCATGATCCAGGCGATGACCTTTTCGGCCAGCATCCGGGCCGCCTCAGCCAGACTGACTCCCATCGTAACGGCGTAACTCCGTATCCGGTTCAGCAGGTTGCGTGCGGCGTCCTTGCCCATCTTCGGGAGGGATAGCTTCATGTCGCGGATGTGACCATTCACGGCATCGCAGATCTCCTGCAGGCAAGTTCGTCCGCCCTCCATGGCGGATATGACAGAGACCGCCATGCTCTCTTTCGTGGCCACCTGGCACAGGTGACTCTGGAAGGAGGTTTGGTAAGCGATGGTCGGCAGGTGGTAATCGCCGCCCTCCACGGCGGCGACAGGAAAATCGCCGAGGTACATGATGACCGCAGCCGGGTTCGCCTCCGTGCGCCGCACGCCGCGCAGACGGCCTACGCCCTGGGCGATCTGGGCGTTCAGGCTGGACAGTACATATTTTCTGGCATCTGCTACGGTAGGCAGCGGGAATGAGCAATCCAGTTCATCCTCTCCGCCGTTCGTGGCGATGGTCAGGCCTTTCTCCACGCTGCCGTCCCAGTATTCCAGTTCGATGCCATGCTTTTTCATGATAGCCCGATGGATGTGATATTCGATTTGGTATTCCTGCGGGGTCTTGAGCGGCGCGCCCCAGATCAGCATCGCCGATGCCTGCTCCCAGCGGTTATGCCCACGGTCATCGTTGCCCCAGTGGCCCAGCATGGCGACGTCCTCCAGGGTGACCCCGTATTTTTCACGCGCGTCCTCCGGGTTCGCGGGGATGTCCATGTCCTTCAGTAGCTTCAGCCACTCCTTGCCGCCGCAGGTCCAGCCTTTGTCATCCAGCCATCGGAGCACTTTCTCCGCCATTCTGGCGGCTTTCTCCTCGTCCATGTAGGAGAAAACGGTGTGGAATTCTTCCGGCCCGGCGAACACGGCGGTGAGGATATAGCGGATCGGCATGTGGGTCAGCGCCGAGGTATTACCGGCTCCATGAATCGCGAGTAGTTCCAGCCATGCGATGAGGAATTTTCCGATCTCCCGCGGGAGGGCTTTTTTCCCCAGAGATGCCCGGCCATGCTTGTTGCCGTCCAGCACCTGCATGAGTTTCAGGAAAGGCTGGCACACCGGCACGTCGATGATGGTGCCTTTCTTTTCGCCGTTTTTCCCGCCCTGGAATTGGCGGATTACGGCCTGATGCCCCTGGGGCATGGTGGCATCCAGCAGGTAGCCGCCCTGTTTCAGGAGCGTTTTGAACAGCCCGGATTCCCGGCCAACGATCAGCTTGCCGTCGTAGAAGAACACACCCAGATCCTGTTTCAGGGCCAGATACAGGGCATCCAGCCATAGCCTGGGGAGTATCCATTGATCCCGGCTTCCTACCAGGTAGGGACGCTCGCCCAGCGTGGACCCGTCCATCTGGTCCAACCATTTTGGGCGATCGGGATAACTCTGCATAAAATCGGCCCAGGCGCCGGATATCTTCACATCCCGCGGCTTCGGATCCTTCTTGGGATCAGCGTGTTCCGCGACCTGCGCCATGATCCCCTGCATGACCGGGCGGTAATGCAGGTCGTACCAGACGAATGCATCCCCGGCCATTTTCCTGCGTTCTTCGCTGGAGTACATCTTGTGGTCGATCACCCGCTCGGCATATCGCTCGATCCACCTTTGGTCAATGCGCTTGTCGGCCGCGAGAATGTTTTTCAGGATATCATCGACCCGCATTTCGAGTCTTGAGAACATTGGGATGTACTCGTCCACAATGATGAGCCGCTCTTCCGAGTTTCCGCCTTCTTCCCAGGATCCCATTCCTCCGAAATACCCCAGTAAGGAGGAATCGCCCGTCAGCGCCTGGTGGACGGTGAACACAACTTCGCTCTTTTTGGAGGCGTCCAGACTGGCCAAATACCCATGGTTTTTGCACTGATTGGCGTGCGGGCAGTCCCCTTTGACGCCGTCCGCAAGGTCCTTGATCTGGCATCCCTGTGCCCAGGGTGCGCGGTTTTCGGTCTGGAGGAAGGTGACGACCTGCCAACGCTCGCAGTTTTCTTCGCTTCGGGGTTCATGAAAGCGCAGGGAGCGCTTCTGTTTCAGTGTTCCCTCCTGGAACATCCGATCCTGCATTTGGAGCGCCGCATGGTAGGTTTCCTGGGCGAGGTCATTCGTGGGTGCGCCGTAGATGTACGCGTGGTCCGTGTCCATCAGCATGCGTGCCACGATGGCGCGGGTCTTGCCGGTGCCGGTGGTGGCCACCAGCCCGGACACATGTTCGCCTCCTTCGTGGAGGACCTGATTCAGGAAGTCGCCGGCATCGTCGCAGGAGGTGTAGTACATGTCCTGGTCGTGGCGTTTCTTGCCGGTCTGACGATGTGTGTTCAGGGCTCTCTCGGCGTTTTTTGCCGGGGACTCGGCTTTTTTGTCCGTCTTGAGCTTTTTGGGTTTGCGCTGCACGGTGACGCTACCTGCCAACAGCGCTTTCACCGCGTCCGGTCCGCCCGTCAGGTATGTCACCCAGGCGTCGTCCCGCAGGATCTCCGCATTCATCTCGTTCAATACGGGTTTGCCATCCTCCGAAGGCTCTGGTTCCGCGCCAGGCATGACGCGGGCGAGAGGGTTGCCCGTCCAGCGGATGTGCCCGGCAAAGCCCGCATCCTGCAGGCGGGTCAGTATCTCTTTCATTTCCCATTCCACCGCGCCGCAGATCCATATCTGATGCTTCTCACCTTTCGCCCATTTCTCCGCCAGGTGGTGGGGGATGCGCGGGGAGGGCAGGGCCACGGTCTCGATGCCGGTGACCAGGTTCAAGACCAAAGCGTCTTTGCCGCCCATGACCAGCATCAGATTGTTTGGGCGCTTGATGGTTTTTTCATTCACGTCCTTGGCCTGGGGGATGATCATCGGCAGCACCGTCACTGCGGCTTCCTGATTCCGTAATAGCCGGGTCTCCGTGGCGCCCATGAAGTCCATGGGGTCACTTTTGTCGGTCAGGAATTGAATGGCCGACACTTCCAACCTGCCGCCGGTTTGCCGGGAGAACAGGGGGAACAGAATGCTTTGTTTCTTCCCATGTCTGGTTTTCGCGTCAAGTCGCAGATCCAGACCTGCCATGTGTTGGGCCAGGTCCTGGCCACAGCCGGTGGCGTCTGCGATCTGCTCTTGGGACGCCGGGCGTGCGGCTGTCCAGCGGGTCAGGGCGGCGCTCTGACGGACTGAACCCTGACGGACTGAAGCGGCGGCGGCGTTAGCGGCGGCGGCGTTCTTGACATCAACTTCGGTTTCCATGATTATCTCCAACGTGTGTTTTGTGAAGTAAGAGAGAGGCCAGCGCCCGCTGGCCTTTTTTGTGTCTTTCCCGTAGTGGATTTACCGAGCAAACTTTTCCTGGCATCTGGTTATGGTTATGGGGATGAGCTGGACCTGATCGCCGTGTCGGATCAGCGCATCGCCATCCGGGTCAGATCCCAATGGGCTATCAGGTAGTCCACAGCCTCCTGGGTGTATCGCCGGCTCCGGACGCCAAGCGTCCGGAACCCGATCCCTTCGCCAAGGCCCTTTTGCTGCAGCAGCAGCCAGGGCTTGTTAGCCCGGAACGTGCATGGCTCCAGCCCAAGGGCGGACGCCACGATCTTCGCGGCCTCCATTTGGGAGTGGCGAAAGTCGGGGGTGGGGTGGCGGCGGCACGCCACCCTGTCTGCCGCGGCTTGCAGATTGATTGCAGTGGTCGCCATCAGGAGGTGGATGGGGTCATCTGGGGCGATGGCCCGCGCGGCATCAATGTACCAGCGCAGGGCTGCTACTCGCTGATCCAGGTCGGGCAGGTTGAACGTGCTCACCGTGCTCATGCCGCATCGCCTTTGCCCTGCCGGGCACGGGCGATTTGCGCGGCGGAAGCCTTGCGTGGGCGGCCTTGTTGAGGTTTTGGTGTGACTGGCGGCGGCGGCGGCGCGGGAGTCTTGCGGGCCTCCAGCCAGACTTGAACATCGGATACCAGGAAGCGAGGGCCTCTGGTCCCAGGCAAATAGATAGCTATAGGGAAGTCATGAGGCTTGAGATAAAAGGCGTTGCGCATCGACCGGGGGTTGGCGCCGATGGCGGCGGCCAACTCTGGGAGGGCGATGGCGAATTTGATGTCCATGCCAACTGTGGGGCACGGGCGGACCTGTTGCCGATTTGTGCTGGGCGCTCTCACTGGGCACCCCCGGCGATGATCAGGGAGTGGGTGAGGCTATGATGAAGCGGTGGTGTGGGTGTGTGGGAAGATCGGGGTCGGGGCGGTTCTCCGTCGCCATCGCCGTCGCCGTCATCGCCAGCCTTGGTGGCCGCTCCGTGCCCAGCACTGGTGCGTCTGGCGAGTGCGAGGTGGTTTATCCTCCTGTGTTGTCTCTGGTGGGTGATCCTGTATACCCCGCCGCTCCTGAATACGGGCACCATGTTGTGCACGCAGTCTTTCCAGAGCCGTCTGGGTTCCAGGAGCACATTCAAAAGTGACTTGTCCCGCAACTCGCGATCATAAGTATGCCAAGCCTTGCTGAATGTCGATCCTTCCTTCCAGATTCCGTGGGGGAGCAGCATAAATCCTATGAGCAGCAGGAGGATTCCGAACAAAATCGTGGACACAGCCAGATTCCATTGAGTTCCATGCACCAGATACAACACCGGGAAGCAGCACACCAGGTAGGCTATCAAAATTTCGGGTACTTCCCGATTTAGCCTTCCAAGTCGTTCTTGCCACCCAAGTTGTTCCTTCTTCCCAATTTTCATTTTCAACCTCTCTTAATAGTATTGGCATGTGCCATCAAAATAATTGTATCGCGGTTGTCACTCCCAACGAAGCGATCTGAGTGACCGCAATACTGGTGCACCCCTTGAAAATACCGAGCCATTTTTTATTTTCCATCCGGCAACCTCTTGAAAAGCGCTGTTATCGGCTCTATATTTGGCTCTGTTAGCATTATGCAGAATGCAGGAGCACATCATCATGGAACCCATTTACGCCGATTACTCCATCAGTATGACCGAGTTCAAGAAGAACCCAGCCAGCGTGCTCCGGGACGCGGGAGCACGCCCCGTGGCGGTGCTCAATCACAATCGTCCGGCGTTCTATATGGTCAACCCGGAAGTTTTTGAATCGCTGGTGGAGGAACTGGCCGACCGCGACTTGCTGGAAGTCGCTCGACGCCGGTTGGCACGCAAGGATACGGCCATAGAGGTGGATGTTGACCAAATCTGAGGACGGGAAGTACCGGCTGAAGTTCATGCCGGAAGCCCTCGAAGAATGGAATGCGCTCGATGGCGGCGCAAAGAGTCCGTTGCGCAAGGCTCTGAAGAAGCGATTGGAACAACCGCATGTGCCCGGCTCCCGGCTGCATGGGGATCTGACGAACTGTTACAAGATCAAGTTGCGTAAACAGGGCTATCGGCTGGTGTACAGTGTTGAAGATGACGTCTTGGTAGTTCTGGTGCTGGCCGTCGGTAAGCGGGAGAACATGGCGGCGTATCTGTCCGCCGCCCGGCGGTTGCCTGGTGGGGAGTGATGTCCGTACCGGAAATCCGGCTGGACATTCTGGACAAATTCTGGACACTGAGAATGTGTTTGGGCGTGTACGGGGGTGTATGGGTGTGTACGAAAGTGATTGAATAACAAATGGTTGTGATGCAACTGCTTGAACGAAAAAGGGTAAAATAGGGACTGTTAATCACTAGGTCGGCAGTTCGAGCCTGTCCCGGGGAGCCAAAAGAATAAGGCACTTAGAGAGATTTTCTAGGTGCCTTCGTTTTTACCATCCAACCCATTCCAACTTTGTGAGGAAAAACAGGCGCCGGCTATTCAGATGACTCCGCCGAGTAAGCACAGCCAAGTTCGGTAGCCAGAGCCATGAGACGTTTGTCGCGGGACCATAAATTGGCCTGCACGAGCACGGCAGAGGCCAGAATACTCGCGTCAACATAACCTATACCGCGTCCCATCAGGCCATGACGCTCAATGAAAAACAGGGTTTCCTCTGGAGAGGTGGCGGTGCATCGGGGTAAGCATGAGAGCAGATATAAGGTCTGTTGCCGATTTTTGAGGTTGCCGCAGGCGATTTCTCCGATGATGAAATCGTGCGTTTGCACCATGGCATGATCAAGCAGAGTAGAGAGGTGTGCATCTCCAGAGCGGA
>JAKBXD010000078.1:1513-8730 GCA_021840785.1 Pseudomonadota bacterium | reverse complement strand
GACAGTACTCTTGCCACTAGACTCAGGTCCAAAAATTTCACAAATTCTACCTCGCGGCATGCCGCCAATACCTAGCGCAATATCTAACGATATTGAGCCTGTAGAGATAGCGGGAATCGTCTCATGTGGCTTGTCTCCAAGCTTCATGATCGATCCCTTGCCAAAGGCGCGTTCAATTTGCGCCAGTGCTGCGTCTAGGGCCTTTGTTTTGTCGCTTGCGGAAGTTTTGGCTCGTTCATTCATAACATGGTCCTTTGTATTCGTTTCATGCACGACGTGGTTGCCCCAGCTGTCTTAGTAAGCTTGCTCCGCGTTCGAGCCCATCACCCTCGATGTTGGGTTGCATTTTATCCACTATGGCAAGGTACGCAAGAACAATGTTCGTGCTTTGTTCTTATTGCGGAGTCATCCTGCCAAACTCGAAGAACGAAGAAATTTTGCAACCCTCGCAAAGGTTTGCGTACTCCCGGCAGGAAGGACAACCATGTCGTCGAGGGTCCTGACTTCTCCGTTGTCTCTGGGTTCGAGGCCACGCCTCTCAAACTCTTTCTTATCGCTGAGCTTTTCCATCAACTTGATATCGAATTCGGTAAGCGCTTCTTCCGGATTGAGTGAAGCGCCGTGTTCTGGACCGGATATTTGTGGTGGCGGGCGTGTACCACCAGCTGGAATTGAGACTCGCGCCAACAGCTGCCGAAGCACGTTTGCCTGATTACGTTCGCGCGTGAAATCCCGAAGCAAGATTTTCATCTGGGTCCGAATTTCGATGTTGTCGATGCCATCTATCACGCGGTCGTACCGCGATAAGGTTGGCGATGCGTCCTCGGGCCGATTTGCACCTGCGGCCCGTGAGTATAGATCAATCAGCTGACGGTAATCTTTGCCCATTTTGTTGCGTACGGTCTGGAGCGCCGGCGCCTTCCCTGGGCACAATTCTTCTGCGGTCCTCACGACGGCTGAGACGGCATATGTCACCACGTGCCGCTGGCGCATCGCCTCAAGCGCGAGCCAAATCGCGTCGACGGCATCCTTGGCTCGTTGCGTATGGCGCGATACCACCAAACGATCTTTCAGAGCTTTGACTTCTTCGATAGTCATGCCGCCTCCCGTTCCAACATCAGCCTTAAACCCGTAGCGCGGGATGTGATTTTGGCGACACCATCTGTAATGGTCGAACTCGGCCCAACGAAAATGGCTGTCTTTCGTGCCCTGGTTACGGCCGTATAAAGCCAGTTCCTAGTTATAAGATGCGCGCTATCGAGGCTGACAATAACGACGTCGGCTTCGCTGCCCTGGGCACGGTGGCAGGTGATCGCATGAGCCGGCTCAATTTCCGCAATATAATCGGGGTCGACCTCTCGTGCCTGTTCCTCACCGTCCCATCTAATCGTCACAGGGTCGATCGCTGTGACGGTCCCAGTTTGCCCATTCATCAAGCCGTGCGCATAGAAATTGCGCGACATAATCACGGGTTCCCCGATGGCGACGAATGGGCAATTCGGCCCTAGTCGTTGCCCCTCGATGCCCATTGCTGCGAGTGACCGAGCTGCTTCTTCGTTGATTGCCGCCGCGGTTGCCCGAAGCGCCGTGATCGTCATCACATCGTCGGGGAAGTCTCTTTTCAAACGCTGGATTCTAAGACCGATTTCCTTAGTGGGGCAGGGAAGATGGAAAACACCCTGAGCGGCCCCACGATAGGGGGGCAATCCCGGCAGTAAGCCGTTACGAATCGCCCACGCAGCGGCGACTATCGGATTCTCCTTAGCTTGTCGAAGCGGCGTGGACAACGTGGCTGTATACCAGCCTGAGGACACGAGATCGTGGAAAACTTGACCCAAGCCAACCGGAGGAAGCTGGCCAAAATCTCCAACAAGGACCAGGCGGGCGCCGTCGGGCGCGAGGTCCAATAAGGATCGGATAGCCGCTAGGTCTACCATTGAAGCTTCATCAAGAATGATAAGTGTTTGCGATCCGATCGCTGGGGTTTCGATAGCTTTGGCTGCATCAAAGCGCCCCTCCTTGGATAGTCCTTTCTTTCGCTCAATTCCGCCCATCAATCGTGCCATCGTATATGCCAGTTTGCCGGTCGCTCGGCTCGCCCGCAGAGCAGCCTTTCCGGCTATCGTGGCGATGATGACGTCGCCGCCGCATTGTTCCCAGGCACGAACCAAGACCCGCAAAATCGTCGTTTTCCCAGTTCCTGCGCCGCCTTGCAGGCAGCAAACTGGGTTCTTAATGGCAAACCTCAGTGCGTCGGTTTGCTCGCTTGTCATGCGCAAACCTGCAGTAGTTTGAGCTCTGTCGATAAGACCATCGACATCGGGCACCTGCTCAGCGCGACCGTGTAGACGATGGAATCCATGTAGGACCTCTCGCTCGAGAAAGGCGATACCCTTGGGACAAAGATGGTGGCCAAATTCTTGGATTAGGCCCCGCTTTAGGGCGAGGGAGAGGGCGTCCAGCGGGTTCGGAATCCGATGCGCCAGCACTTCAACGAAACTCTCGCGGCCACATGCGGTCTCTCCTCTTGAGAGGATTTCGCTCCAAGCAGATGCGCATGCCCCGATCAAGCGAGAGGGATGGTCACCAATAGCGAGCGAACCGCACCGAACAACAAGAATGCGCTTTCCAAATTCATCCGCCGACTTCCAATCGGTAAAGGCGGCCAAAATATACGGGTCGACCAACAGACCAGCCCAACCTTGATTGCCGCCGAAAAGCCGCCATAGTCGTCTTGCCAGTCGGACCTCTGACACCCCGTATTCCTCGAGCGAGCGATAGAACTGCCCTTCATCGAAAGCGGCTTCCTCTTCGGTCCTGAACCCAATCAGCCGACTTTGAATCAAACTCACCAGCTTCCTGCCCAGATTCGGGCGGGCCGGCGAGATCACCGCGGCCAATTCCTCATTCTTGGAGAGGTCTGTCAGCACATCCAGCACTTCGCTACCGTAGACCATCAAAAGGCGCCTGGCGCGTTCCACGCCGACCCCAGGCAGCGTCCTCAGCCACGGTGCGATCAATTTGCCGGAAATCCGGACCCGACTGATATATCGCGCCTCAATTTGGCGATGGACATATCCACGTTGGTCACGAAAATCCTTGGCTTCGCCATCCACCTGGTAGACCTCACCGATCGCCGGCAGAACGGGTTCTGCACTCTTCACGATCAGGCGTTGGCCATCGGCTGCTGCGCCCGCGAAGATGATGAAAGTCGCCGACTTCACCAAAATACGGTCGACCGCAATTTCCACGATCATGGCTGATCGCCGAAAAGAAATCCGCAATCTTCGACCATGGCGAGTCGCTCGCGTAGCGAGGTGTTTTCCCGGCGCAGCCGCACGATCTCGGCCCTCGCTCCGCGCAGATCCTCGCTCAAAGCCTCGACGAGAGACGCGTTGGTGATCGCACCAATTTCGATCTCTCTTGCACGTCTCCCTTGCTCAGCTATCCGGTTCAGCAGCTTCTTGTCTGCGGCAGCCTGTTCAGTGCGGGCACCAATAGGAGCTAAGCCTTGCTCGGCCGCGAGCGCATTGACGGCTGTTTTTATCGAATCAATTTTGTGGAAATACTGCGTGTCTGCGGCCTTTAGGCCGAGCATTCTAACCAACGCCGCAACGTTTACCTTGCCGTCGGACGTCGCCGGCAATGGTTGTTCAAAGGATAACATTTTATCCAGTCTGGCGGTAATCTCCTCCTCGACGTTGCGCCTCGTCATGACCGTTTGCGGCTCTCTGTAGTCTGCAACTTCGGACGCGGTAGTTCCAATCGCTTCATGGCGGCAGATCCGAATTCTGAAGGAGGCGGGCCCTCAAGCAATACCTTTGGGTTCTGGCCGACCTGCCGCAACAGGGTCTCGACCGCAAGAATCGGTCGATCATCAAGGCCGCGTTGCGCCCGTTCCATGCGAAGGTCCTTCAGCGTTGCATTGCCCGCAGCGATACGGTTGGCATCCTGCCGACCAAGCTCATGGTAGAGGCGATAAGCCATCTCATTGGCGACACCTCTGGCAACTTCCTCATCAAGATCAAAAAAAACCGGATCGATACCTTGGCGCTTCAAGATCCGGTCGAGATGCTTGAGGCGTTCAGCGCTGGCTGCGGACAATACCTCGGTCAATACATTGCTTTGCATAACTTCGGCTGCCTGGCATATCCAATCCGCAAGTTCCAACACAGTGGTTTCGCCGCTATCCACAGACACCAAGCTATCCGTAAAACTCGCAAAATCGTTGACGAGTAACAAAGCCTTCTCGCTATCGCCCAGAGCTCTTTTGCGCGCGATAGCGATACAATCCTCGATCAAACGAAAGGTTGCTGACCAGTCGTCAACAATGTCCCTGATCTCGTGTTCGAGGGCCTGCCGTCGCTCCGTGGCGACGCGCAGTGCATTCATCTTGGCAGCGACTTCTCTTCCTTGTCGCCTCACTTCGTCGGTCCCATGTTCCAGTCGATCACAAGCATCGAACTGCTTATTCAGTGCAACAGATTTCTCCCGTAGAGCCCAGCCGACTTGGTGAAAGTAATTGATAAGATTATGTAGATAGGCCGGTCCAGTGACGAGGAAGCGGCACCGCACGCAATTCATCGGACGCAGAGATTTATATTTCGGAGAGCCACCTTCTCTCGCGGACTCCCCGTCATCCTTCACCTCTATTCCCCCGACATGGCACATCTGGGCACCATTCGGACATACGCCGAGATCCGTTATAGTGTGAGAAGCCTTAGGATAATCCTTCAAATAGGCGTAGCAATTCGGGCTGTTGAATATGAGCCGCTCCCGTGTCCCGTCGTCGAGTTCCGCCAGCGAGGCGAGGAAATCATCCATTTGCCCCTTGAGCGCTGGGGCGGCGTTCTCCATGGCATCGCGAAAGTGTCTGTCAGAGAATTTGGTATACCACAGAGTCATAACCATCGAGGCATGACCAACCAGCTTCATGACGATCTCAACTGGGATCCGCTCGTCCTGCACCAATGCAGTAATCAATCCGTGACGAATTGAGTGAAGTGTATAATAAGGCCTAAATACAGTTCTGTCGGCTACGTCCGTTTTATTACCTGCACTCTTTCTTTCAACAAATTCACCTAGCTTAATTTCCTGCCCATCTATTCCCGTTATGCCTTGCTTTTGCAAGCGTGCCTGCATTTCTGCCATTAAGGCGTCCCAAAAATATTCGATTTGATGCATTTGCAACGGTGCGCCGATCGAGCTTCTAGGCTGCCGAAATAAAAACGCTGTATCAGGGCGGCCTGCCAGATAAAAGCGATCCATTTGCTTAAAATATCTTTCAGTTATATCAGACCAGGAGGTAAGCACCTCTAATGGTGCATTTGTTTCCCACCAGTTTCGCATATATAAAATATATGCGACGGCTTCAGAACTGACCCAGGGGATATGATATCCCGCCTCGTTGCCTATCTTCCCTTGGTCTGCCGTCTTGTTTGTATTGATATATAACCCGAGAAATGGTGCTCCTTCATTATCGACCCGCTGGGTAAGAGTGCCCTGACCAAGGACCCGCTGCCCTAATATCTTCCGTGAGTGCCTGATTCGCCTTGCGAGTTGCCCGTTGTTGATAGCCCACTTTCCTTTGCGCAACTCGTCGGGAAAGGTCTGCTCAAAAACAGCACGTTCAACGACCTCCGGATCAACCTCATAGCGACGGTCATCCCCTTCACCTGAATCAAGGCAGCGCAACTGGTGGCCACGCACCGGCAGCGTAAGCTTCAGGAGCATATAGATACTCCGTACAGGGCAGAAGATAGGACGACCATCTAGTTGGATATGGCGGTCAATCGCCGGCACAATGCCTTTGACATGGAGTGTACGGCCGAACCTGAAGTTATCCTCAACCAATACCTGCTTCATTTGATGCATCAACCAGGTCGGGAGCGCCGGTGTCATCGACTCGATGGCCGCGGTTGAGTTGCTTACTGCACCTATACGATCTATCGGGTTGGAAAATCCCGCTTCAACAGCGACCCGTCCATCGGGAAGTATTTCCGAAACACTGCGGCTTTCCATGGCGAACTTGAAAAAGCCCCTGTAGAGTTTTTTATAGTGGGAATTCGTGATATTCAGATCAGATAGACGTTCTGCATTTCGAAATACAAATCTCGGATCATGAAAATCTGGTCCACGCTCAGCAATTTGTTGCAACAAGCTGCGCAAACCAGACAGCATAGTCTTCTTCTGACCGGTGCTCTGTCCGACAAATTCCTTTGCGATCTCGACCCATTGCGCCATTGTTGGGAAAAGATACGTTACCTCGTCAATGCCGTCCGTGATTTTGTCCTGACCGATCCTTGAATATTTGGCGGTTGGGAAGCAAAGTTCGGGGTGGCCTTCGGTCTTGTAAAATGCGTTTAAAGCATCGTGCGCTTTGAGCCCATAGTATCCAGCTGCTGCCTTGCCTTTACGAAGATCATCACCCAACACGTTTTCCGATAAGTCAGCAAAGCAGGTGATACCAAGCCTGCTGAAGATCCACTCATATATTACTCTGACCGACGCATGGTGATCACGCGACCTTATATAGGTCTCGGTTTGGTCTAGCAGCGGCTTAAGGGCCCCCAGGAAAAAACCTGAGATAACCGTGTGCTCCGAGCGGTGACGCCCGTCCTCCTCAGTACACAGAAGATTACGATAAGACGGCCAAGCTAACACCTCTTCATCGCGAAGGATGGCAATGAATTTCATGAAACACACCATTTCGCCAGCCGAACGTCGTTTTTCAATTGACGATGCGGTTTTGTCTTTAATTTTCGTTTTAATTTCCCGCCGCCATTCGATAACGGCGCCAATGGCTTCATCAAGCCTGGAGACAATCTGATCGTTATCTTTATAATGCGTCTCAACGACTGTCATCGTGTGTTTGTCAAGGGTGAGTGATAGGTAGGCTTGACTGCGCCCATGCTCTGCCACGATGTCATCGAGCATGGCGCGAATACGCCGATAGGCTCTTTTTATCGAATTTGGTTCCGGAACAATCAGGAATTTCGTTAAGGACGGGTTAATCTTGATTTCCCGGCCAGTCGCCGGGCTAATCTCAACTTTGTAGTCTGTTGTCAGGTATCTGTACACGCGTGTCACCCCCCGGAATCAAAAAGCGGGAGAAGCGGTGCGTTAAATACGGAGTCACGCAACGCTTCGTCTATGCGTTTTACCCACCCATTTTCGCTCATCTGCTTGTACGCTTCTTGCGAGAAGGGGCTGGTGTG
>JAKBXD010000078.1:0-1503 GCA_021840785.1 Pseudomonadota bacterium | reverse complement strand
CCATGATGTCCTTTTTCTCGAAAATTCTACCAATTCTATGGCCGTACGAGTGGCGATGGCCGTGCATGTCGAGACCGTCAATGCTATTCGGTTCATAGCCGATCCGGCGCAGTGCGCGTTCGTGATGCTCTTTGAAGGCTTTCGGGGTCATCGGCCTCCCGTTATCTTTGACAAAGAGCCAAGGGTGCCCGTTCTCGGAGGATGGGCGGGTTGCGACGTGCAACTGGTACAGGATCCGGATCTGCTCGGAGATTTCAGGTGGGACCAGGAAGATCCTGGAACTCATCATTCGCCCGTTGGTAATTAGTGAGCCTTTCCAGCCGACGCGATTGTTGCCATGGCTTTCAGTGAGCGGCCGCATGCCGTGTAGCATGAGATACTCAGCCCGTCTTATTGCTTTTCCGCGCCAGACAATCTTACCGTCGGATGGATGAAATAGATCGATCTGACATCCACGTTCGCCGACCCTGATGTCCGGCGTCCATAGATGGCAGACCTCGCTGATTCGAAGACCGCCGAAATGCATGATCAAGACCATCAAGATGCTCTGGATGTCATACCGCAGCTCGATCTTTGTTGCTGTGGCAGCACCCCCACGCGCAAAGCCTTGTGTCAGGAGGCGAGGAAGAATCTCCTCTGGAAATGCGTGGAGGTCATCCATGACGATTGGTTCACGGCGCCGAGCACGCTTGTGGAGGCCCACCCGCTCCGGCATCTCTTGCATCCTCTTCAAGTGACCTAGAAGCGATGCGGCCTTTCTCTTGTTGAATGCGCGGACGTAGCAAACACGGTCTGTAAGATTTGCCGGCACGGTCAATCCATGTAGCAGTCCAAATCCTTGGTGTTCTAGCCAGTCCGCAAATTTGAAAAGCTTCGTCAATAAATTAGCCGATCTCTTGCCACCCATGCCTGTCCAATACAGATTTAAAGGATCGTCACCGAATTTATTTATTGTTCCACTAGAAATAGCGGTAGCGAACCGATTAAGAACTGTTTTCGCTTCTGCTTCTGACGCTGGAGGATCGTTGGTCGCCACAGCATCTAAAAACTCATACAGCCGCGTAACGACCTGGGCGTAATCTCGCTCCGTGGGTACCGCGAGATTTTCATCACGGAAAAATTCGAGCAGCGGCATATAGAGCTCGCCGTCGTAAGTGCTGACGACCACCCTCTCGCGGCCGCGACCGTCGGCGACATCCGTCATTCTCGCTGCGGCTATTGGTCTGAACATGCCCTTTCACGATCCGCGTCAGCATACTACGTCCTGGTAACGTAGTATATTTTATCGGATTCGTATATCAAAATTGCTGCGTTGAGGATTACGACCTACCCGCTAGCGGGCCTGGCTTATGATAAGGATGCGGCATACGATGTAGTATCAAACGCCCGGTACGTTCCCGAGGATTCGGGGCCGTAGATCTCGATCACGCGGCCGCGGGGCAGGCCGCCGATGCCGAGGGCGAGGTCGAGCCCGAGCGAGCCGGTGGAAATGACGTCGATCGC
>JAKBXD010000077.1 GCA_021840785.1 Pseudomonadota bacterium | reverse complement strand
TTCCTCGCGCGGTGTAAATCGCCAGTGTTCCAAATCCAGGACTATGCCGTGCCCGAATTGCACATTGCGTTTGAGTCCAGCAAGGCTATCGGCATTGCTGAGCCGTTGTGCATATTGGGGGGCTGCAGGACTATGCCCGATCACCCAGGTGTCTCGCTGATCCAGGGGTCCGTGCAACAATGCCAAGCCTAAAGGAATAGCAGCGATTTTACTGATGGTACTACCGGCAAAAACCCAATACATTCGTCCTACCTCTCATCGAATTTAGCTTTACTGCGCGCTTCCAGAAATAACAGAAATGGTTTTTCCGTCATGCTTCAAGCCTTGCTGGGCTTGATGATCCCACAACACCAAACCAAAACCAACATTCGGAGATTTTGCTATTTTGTATGCGCCGTGGTCCAAAAAAGTATGTTGATTTCGCCTCAAAACCGTATTGTTTTTGATGGCCTCAGCATCAATCGTGTGGCCGCAGTAGGTGCGAGAAAATCCCTCTTGTAGCGGATTTTTATACGATTCCCTTTTCATGATAGATCGACCCCACAAAAAATGGTCGTACCAATCTCCATCGTCACCTATGCCAAGGATAAAATGTTCTTCGTCGGCAAAATCCGACTTACCGCGTTGTAACGGACCATCCATGACCACCGAGTCGCCCAGAGCGTCTATTCTCTCGGCATGGACGATGGCAAACGGATTTTCCCCATCAATGAGCCGCGTAAACGGCAAACTTTGTATATGAGGCAAGGCTTCACTGGCACCAGTCCAACGCGACGCCCACTCCCAACCGGAGTTGTTCA
This sequence comes from Pseudomonadota bacterium, assembly GCA_021840785.1. The sequence continues at coordinate 7,991 of JAKBXD010000077.1, read as the reverse complement.
CAAAAGAATTTGCATACAATCGCTGGCGCTTGTCTTTGCTTTTGCCATAAATCCACGCCAACAACATCGCGTCGTGATTCCCAAGAACAGAGAAAAACCAAGGCTCTTGTAAAAAATTCAGACATTCCGCAGAGTGCGGTCCACGGTCAACCAAATCGCCTACGGAAAACAGGCGATCTCTGGACGGGTCAAATTGCGCGACAATCAGCAATTCATCCAACAGCGTTCGACAACCGTGCAGATCGCCTACAATCAGGTCGCGGCCTTTGGTGTTGGCTTCGTGCTGTATGCACAGCGGGTGTTTATCGAATAGCATGTTTATTTACCCGAAGCTCTGGTGAACCTTGCAGGATTTCCCACGCTGGTGCAAAAACATGGCGTAAATCGCCACGTCCAGCGGGTCGTCCTTTTCGACATGCCGCAGCAATTCTTTTGTGATTTCCTGATTCGACCATGCTGGGTCTTGCCACCCACTTCGGCCTTTGGCGCGAGCCTGTGCCAACTTTTCGCGCAAGGCGATAGCGAACGAGGAAAGCGCCTGTTCATCAACAATCTGCGGCTCATCGACAGGCGGCTTCGCGGCGATACTGACTCTCGCGCCTTCAAACCATTCTTTCAGGTAGCTTTGCATTGCTTCCGCAAATTCTCCCGGCTCCGCGCCAGGATCACCGCTTTCAACCGTGATGATTACTGTATCAGTATAGGAAGGAACCCCTGCATCCGTTTTCCCGGGATGGTATATATCTAATACAAAAGCCTTACTCTGCGTTGTATGGTTAGACATATCATCGATCCTCATTGATTTTCCTTCACGACAATCCAACATATTCACCGCGCACAAACTGCCACCCTGGGCTTAATTTGAGGCGGAATCCTTTCGGCGCATAGGTGGTGTTGAACTCATTCAGCAGTTCTTCCATATTTTCTCCCAATTGGACGCAAACCCCTGCCTGGTCTAGCGCTAAATAGATGGGATAACACCCTGAACATAGATACCACGGTGCCAGCGGTACCTCGTCGCCGTGGATACGTTCCTCTACCTCATTGTGAGGACCACGCCATCGGGCAAAAGGCAGGACCGTTACTCCTGCCAACCCTTCGCACGCTGGGTGGAGCAACTCATTGCAGGACTTGCAGCGCCGTGGCCGTAGCGTCTGGAGGACAGCAGGCGCAGAATGGGAATACCACCAAGCAGCGTTTTCTTCATTACACTCGCAATAGCAAGTCAGCCCCATTATCCCGCCCTCGCCCAATCGCGGTTGAACTGGTCCTGCAGCTTGGCAATGTCTGATCCTCCCAGGATCAGGCCCATCTCCCGGTTCGCCTCAAGACTGGTCTGGGTGAAGTTTTCCGAGCCAATGAACGCCAGACTCCTACCAACGATCATCTTGGCGTGCATATAGATCGGTTTTTTCGGCAGGAGCCGCACCTGACACCCATGGGAGCGCAGGAACGCTACATCGCGCTGGTCTTCACTGTTGATGCTGGATGGCAGGATCATGCGCAAGGACGCCCCCTTGGCCGCCAGAGCGTCCAGTATGGGGCGGTACGGGCCAAGTTCTTCACTCTCCACGTCGATCGGCGCAGGCTGGTTGATGACTTGCAGGATCTGCCCGGCAGACGTGCCCGGAGAAAGGACCAATACCTGGTGGGCAAAAGACGGCGCCCGCCGGTTGTCCCAATCGGCGTTAAAAACAGCGTTCGCCGCCTTGACCACGGAAGGATTCTGGGTGACATAGAGATACTCCCGATTCCGGTGAAAAGCGGACCAATCGAAGTTGGCCGTGCCGATTTCCGCCTCGTGGCCAGAGACACAATACTTTGCGTGATAAAATGCGTACTGACCGCCGTGGCTCGTGAATCGATACGGCGCGAGTTTCAGTTGCGCGCCGGTAGCCTCGATCTCGCGCTCCTCTTTCTTAACCTGCCACGGCTTCATGCCATAGGGCTTCCCTTCGACGATCACCCGGACATCCACCCCGCGGCGGTGCGCTGCCGCAAGGGCGCGCAGGATAGGCCTGTCGCTGATGTAGTACACACCGACCGAGACTTCGTGCCGGGCCTGGCCGATGATCTGGAGTATCGGCGCAGGGCCGGCTTGTGGTTCGATAAAAAGCATGTTCACTCCTTAATGACCCGAGAATTCGACAAAAACCGCATCATGCCTCCACCATGTCCGGCACCCGTAGGGTACTCCGCTCAGTCGGAGTATAAGCGGCTGCCACGTTCGCGCTTTTCAGCGCAGTAGACGCAACGGACAGCATCTACGGCTTGCACCCGCTTCTGGGGGATGGCTTCTCCACAATCCAGGCAATAGCGGTTGCCATCTTCATCCTCATCCGGCACTTCCCGTCTGGCGGTAGCGCGCTGCGCCATCGCCAGACGCATTTCACTTTCCTGCATCCTGTTCGTAACATCGGCCTCATCTGCCATGCCTTCTCCTTTCTATTGCAGTATCACATCTTGCCGAACGCTGCTCATATCTGCCGCAAGGGACAGTAGTGCGGCACGTGGCAACGTCATCACCAGGGCATCCGGCTTTTCGCCATGCAAGACGATCTCCATATGCGATGCGTCGGGGTGCAACTTTGCTCATTCTACGCCCTGCATCAATCGCGCAATCGCTGGCGGAACCAACTGTATAACCACGGCACTTTCTTCCTTTTCCATCAAAGCAAGTGCCAAAATATCCTCGTCAGTCATAGGAACTCCTCTGGCAGGCTGCCAACCCCTGGCGGGGTGCCAACCCTAGATCTCCACCAACACCGACAGCACATCAACAATTGCCGCCGTTCTCTTGTCATCCAACAATTCGCTCCCCGCTAGGGGTTCGCGCCCCGCTTTGGCGAACGCCCTTTCCAGCAAAGCACGGGGGAGTGTTACCGTCACCAGATCTGGCATGGGATGGATAGTTTGCCGCTGTTCCACCCCCACACCATTCTCTGGGGCAGGCTCTGGACCTTTCTCTCCCGATGGTGGCTCAGGGTCATCCTCTCCGTCGTCCTCTTCTTCGTCAGGCTCGCCGTGACTACCATCATCCAGCTCATACCCCTCCATGTCCGCTGGAGTGCTCACCACAATGTAGTCTCTTCCTTCTTCCAGTTCCCGTTTCATTTCCTGATCTCCTGTCTGATCCCTAGGGTTGTCCTGCAACTTTTGTTCGCCAACATGGGCATCGCTGCCGGCTAAGGCATCGCCATCCGCCAGTGGCTCGCGCCCTGCCAAGGGATTGCTCCCCGCTAGGGGGCGACGTGCCTGTTCAAAACGCTCTTCTTCTTCATCCACCAGCGCCCGCGTCAGCGGTTCTCCCGCATCGAGCCGAGCACGGATGGCAGAGATCACCACCCGTTTTTCTTCATCCTTATTCCAGCCACACATGCGGCTGAGGTCGGTGCGCCCGATATTCTCAACCGGTATCCCCAGCGCTTCAGCGACTGCCTCTGATTCAGGGCTCACCAATGAGAGCAGCTGGTGTACCCATCCTTTCGATCGTCCCAAACGGCGGGCCAGTTCGTCCATGGACGGCTTGGGAGTGACACACTCCCGTAGCCGGGACAGTGCCCTGGCGGTATCAATGGCCGGCATGTCGGATCGGGCAAGATTCTCCACCAGTTGCATTTCCAGGCGGTCCAGGTCATCTGTCGGGTCCAGCACCACGGCAGGGATGCGCGCCAGGTCGTATCCCTGCCGACGGCAGGATTCCCCACTGTCCCGTGCAGCGCACGATGCCCTCCAGCGGCGCTCGCCTGCAATGATGCGGTATTTCCCATCCTCCAGGCGGCGTACAGCAATGGGCTGCAAAACGCCATGCTGCAGAATGCTGTCCCGCAGCCCATCAAGGCTGTTGCCATCCTCATCCCCATCGAACGACTTGCGAGGCTGATCCGGATCGGGCTCGATATCCGTGAGCAGCAGAAGGAGTGCCGCGCCCGGTGAATCCGATGTGCCAGAAACCGGTGTGCCAGATTTCTGTGCAGATTCCCGGTTCAGCGCGTCCAGCGCCTCTTCAATTTCGTCATACAGACCCCGCGACAAATCAAGCTTGGCCATAGTTCCCCTCCGCCTTTTCCAGAATCCGTTTACACACCATCGCCCAGTTCGCGGACGCCGGGTCCTTTTTGTCCGCCACCCACACCGGCAGCCCCTGCTTCAGGGCGTTGGACACCATTTGCCGTTGGGTAAGCTCTTCCCCCAATACCTTTTCGCCAAACCCGGAATTGCGGATAACGTCCACCACAGACTGCTGATTGGTCGAGTTCAGCACCCGTTTATTGATGACCAGGGCTAGATCCAGATTCAGGGGTGCGGGGAGTCCAGAACTCACCGCTTTCCATAACCGCAGCAAGGACGTGAGTCCTTGCATAGCAAGCAGGTCGGGCTCTAGCGGCGCCACAAGCACGCCCCCCAGGTACAGTGGGGCCGTCTGCTGCACGCCAGCCGCGGGAGGCGTATCGAACACCACCACATCGAAATCGGTATCGCATAGACGCCGCAGGGCTTGCGTTCCCTGCGTCATGCCCGCTTTTTCCACGGCTGAAACCTTCTCATGCCCTGGCAAAAGCCTGAGTTCCCCAAAACGGGTGCCGGCAAACTCCAGATTTGCGGTCTCATCCCAGAGGGACGTGACACAAAAACCATCGTGACTGCCCTTCCCCGTCGTGATAAAAGTCGAATTGCGCTGCATATCCAGGTCCACCAGCAAGGTCTTCTTGCCGACTCCGGCGGCATAGGCCGCGATATGGACGGCCAGTGTGGTTTTCCCCACACCACCCTTCTGATTCGTTACCGTGATGAATTTTGGCATACCCGAAAATCCTCTGTTTCTTTCCTACGAATCTGCTCATGCAGCGGTGGAAATACTACCCACGAATACCAGAACAGCATGGTGTACAGCACAGATGCTGCAGAAACCGGATATTGCATGGGGAAATGGTCCATTGATCGTCCCAGATCCTCCGGAAGGACCACGGCTATCGCCGTCCACTCCCAGTCATTCACGTCTGTGATCTGCGGGCTGTTCCGCCACGCCAGCCCCTGCTCCCAGGGGCGATCTTCCAGAAACTTGCGACACGCATTAACATGCAACTTCCGCAGGGAAATCGCTTGCGCAAATGCCAGCGCCTGGCAGTAGAGGTGCATCCGCAATGGGATCACCGTGTGCAGTTGCCCATAGGGCTTACCGTTGCGGATCACCTGTTCCATGATCAGGGCATAATGCTATTGTTCATGGGGCCGCCGAAGTCTTTGGAATTATTCAAAGACGATTCAGCGCTGTGAGCTGCCAGGCAGTTTAATACCTTGTGATTTTTATCATGATACGCATTAAGAAGTTCATGCCATTGCCTGTCTTGCTCGGCTTTATTCTTTGCCGGGGCATACATCGGTTTACAGGATACCAACTCCCGTTTTAGGGCCGCTTTATGGGTCATATAATACTTTTCGGAATGCAGAGGCTGTTGGCCACAGCCCGCCAACGCCAGGATAGGCAACCACAACAGAATCGAACGCTTCATGAAAAACCCTCCTACAGATCTCTATCCAATAAGCCAACACCCATTGCGTCAGCCTTGAGCTGACAGGGTATAGATCACTATCGGGTCAGAGCCAAAGGTTTTGTCTACCGGGTAGACAAACGGACGAGAGCAAAAAAAGAGAGACATCCACTCAATCCCCCTTCTTCAACCAATACTGGCTGCCAGGAATCACCCACCAGGGCCTCGCCTTTTCCATGACATTGATTTCTGGGACAGGGCCATAGTAGGCCGAATCAAAAGCGTAATTGCCGGGCGCATATAACCAGACCTGCCCGTTCTGCAGGCGGTACACCCCAAAGGGATAGTGAAGGATTTGGTGATGATGTCCAGGTGTCCAGCGACGGATCCGAGAATTGGGGAGATGGCGTCCATCGACCCACACCCCCGCACGCTTCAGTACCACGGTCTGCCCTGGGAGTGCGGCAATGTGCTTTATCCAAGGCTCCCCTTTCGGAAACCAGCGCCATTTCAGCCCCTCTGCCACTGCGGGGTGGCTCGCAGGACCGGGGATCTCTACTTCAACCAGTTCCCCATCATGCAGCGGGGTGGGATTGCCTTCCAGTTGATAGAGGCCAATCGGCTCACACGTAGAGTCCACAAACACGAGATTATCCGCGCGCAGCGCGATCCCGGTGACAGCAACCAACACGGCAACACCCACAAGCATCCAAAAGCCGATCCAGGAAAGCCGCACCGCGATTCTGCCGATCTTACCCACGGTACTTCTCCCTACGGCGCCGCTTCTCCCTTCGTTCAGCCTGCTTTTCCTCGCGCCTGATCGCCAATCCAGCCAACAGCCACTCCGCTGGACGCATCAGAAGAGCAAATGGGAAAAACACTACGCGCTCGATAGACTCCATTCCCTGCAGGAGGCGCTCCGTAACCTGGCGCGGGCGCGGGCGCGCAAAGAAATCGATCAACGATTTGTCTACCCGGTAGACAAGCCTTGCGAGTCGCGTCCGAATTGCGCTCGCGCCCTTTCCACCCAATGGCACTCGACGTTCTTCCGGCAACAGGTTTCCCATAGTTTCTCCATGCCCCGATAGTGCTTGGGTATAGATCAGCCATAGGCCGACAAAAGAATTTAAGGGAATTTAAGGGAATTTAAGGGTTTCTGGGTGCGATAATCGGCTGATAATAGTCGGGCATGTCACCCTCCTCGACAGCATCTTCCAGGACATCCGTCCACAAATCGTCAGGCCAATGGATCAAAACCTCGTACTTCCACCCACTTGCGGGTGCCACTCACAAAGCACTTGCTCACGACGCGCCGGAGCCAATTTTCCAGCAATACTTTCCATATAGGGGTTTCCTCTTCGCTGGATCTCAACCAGTTTGCGACACAAAATCCGTGCCTTCATAGCTACTGGTTAATTGCTGCGGTGAGCCACTTCTGCCGTAATTCGGTACACTTACGGTAAAAGCCCAATCTTTTTCCAGCCCATTTGCCTCACAAAATTGCACAATTTCTGAATGAGTAGGGCACAGCCAACGGCTATCATCCTGTATCCAATGGCTTTTCATAAGGTCGCCAGACTGTTGCAGCCAGCGCCATCCCGTTTTCGTTTCTTGATAGAGCAGCCAGCACTGGTCGTCTGGGTCGTAGCGCCATTCTTCCGTGAATTTCTGTTCTCTCAAGGGCCAGTGTTTATAGGTAAAACCTGTCATCCAAAGAGCGTTGTTTCCGGTGAGGCGATGTATAGGTTCTTTCAGTGAATCAATCAAAGCATCCTCGTCCGCATGGGCCAATACATGAGTTTCTGTATCAAAACGCAGACGGGCATCCAGGGCACTACGCAAATGGGGAAAATCTACCAGACTCGCCATATCGTGACTGCCAAAGTTCTTGGAATTGTCTGTGGTTTCGTTTCCGGGACGGCAAAACGCCACGGATTCCTGATGACATGCCCGCAAATTATATTGCAAAACCCCGATGTTTGGGTCCGCAACAGGATTTGTCCGATGGCGATGAACACGACCTGCGGCCTGGACAATGGATTGTGCGCTGGACGGCTCAATGATCGCCCAATCAAAATCATGATCGCGGCCCACTTCTTCTACAGGTGTGGCAACCACAATAAACAACCCGGATTGCACAGGCTCCCGATCCAAGTGCTTGCGTACAGAAGCGTGTTTGGCAGGGGCATGGGGATCTTTCCCCCGCGACAAAATCTGGTCAAGATCCCGTTCCAGCATGGTTCTGTGCCCTCTGAATAACCGGCTATGGTAGCAGGCTACGAGAGGATGATAAGCGGACAGGGCATCGCGCAAATAGATTGACAAAGAAATAGCTGTACGAATATTTGCCACGCGGATTAGCCCGACAGACAAACATTTTCCTGACTGGTCATCCAGCCATTGATGGTTTTCATGGAAGTTCAGTACGCCCCGCGCTATCCTTTCTTTGAAGGATTCTTCAGATCTTGTCATCTCCAGTAAAGAACCTTTGCGCGAGAT
>JAKBXD010000076.1 GCA_021840785.1 Pseudomonadota bacterium | reverse complement strand
GGCATAGATTACTGGAAAATCCAGTTGATCTTCCGTCGCGCCCAGTTTGTCGAAGAGGTCAAAGGTGGCGCTGATGACGTAATCGGCGCGGGCACCGGGGCGATCCACCTTGTTGATGACCACGATCGGCTTGAGACCCAGTTCCAGCGCCTTGCGGGTAACGAAACGGGTCTGCGGCATCGGACCTTCAACGGCGTCCACCAACAGCAGCACGCCATCCACCATGCCCAGCACCCGCTCCACCTCGGCGCCAAAGTCGGCATGGCCGGGGGTGTCGACGATGTTGATGTGGGTGTCGCCCCACTGCACCGCCGTGTTCTTGGCCATAATGGTGATGCCGCGCTCTTTTTCCAGATCGTTGCTGTCCATCACCCGCTCTTCCAGTTGCTGGTGCGCGGCAAAGGTGCCCGACTGGCGCAGGAGCTGGTCCACCAGCGTGGTCTTACCGTGGTCAACGTGGGCGATGATGGCAATATTACGGATTTGACGAGACACTATATTCCCCAAAAGCGGTCATAAGAAAAAACGCAGAGACACAAGCCCCGCAGCGGGTTTTCTTATAAAGGTATCCACCCAAAAAAGCAAATAAAAACCGCCCCCGAAGGGGCGGCAATGGAACCGCCGAAGCGGTCCGAAGACTTGTTTGAACTTAGAAGCCTGCCTGGAACTGCAGCATCAGCGTGTTATACGCCATACCATTGATGGGGGCACCAGTCGCGCTGAATACACCACCCGGCGTCCCTGTACCAAATTTTCCCTGACGCGCAGAGGGGATGATGTAATTCAACTGCACCTCTGCTGCATGGGGATTGTTGGAGTTGACGTAGTAATTCAGACCGACCGTCGTATTATCGAGTTTCGCATCATAACCGTTGTGGTTGTTGATGCTGAAAGAGTCGAAACGCACCGCAGGCTCGACATCCAGCCAGGACGGGGTCAGCATCATCTGATGCAGATTCACGCCCAGACCCACATTCCAGTCAGTGGCCAGCATGCCGTTGGAATTCATTGCTCCGACAGCGAAGCTACGCCCTGTGGTCATGTTGGTGTAGGAGGCCGCGTAGTGAATGCCCATCATGCCACCGTGCATGCCTACGTTCCATGTGTAGATGGATGATCGTGACAAGCCATTAGGTGTGGATCCAAGACTCATGCGTGAACCGCTGACCTCAGCCTTCAGCAAAGGACCCATGAAGTCGTAGTTCAAGCGGGCAAAGGCAATGTAATTGCCGCTGCCGTTGAGGTAACCACTCTGACCGGAACCAAAAGGCACGGCACCATTCTCGCTCCAGTTATACGCGTTGTAGGCATCCAGAGAGCCGTCATCGGCAATACCCACGGCGTAACCCACACCGGTACCCGTCACGTCATCCAGCACATCCTTTCCGTGAATCATGGCACCCAACGAGCGGCCTGGAACCAGGGACTGGGCCATGCTGCGGAACACAAAGGGCAACTCGTTGCCTTCCGTGTTCACATACTCGTTACCAACGGGAAGCTTGAACTTGCCGACCTCAAGCTGAGCAAAAGGCACGGGCGCATAGTTCAACCACGCGTCTAGGATAGAAGCATTGCCGCCATTGCCGAGGCCGTCATTCAGCAGGTTGCCACCGGCAACACCGGTGTTGTTGCCGGCGATTGTTGCATTATCCCAGCCGGCCATGACGTTGTAGGTCACGCCGGGAACCGCCTCGCCCTTGAAGCCCAGACGGATTCGGTTCGCACCGAATACAAGACCGCTACTGCCTGCAGGAGAACCATTGGTGGAGGTTCCAAACTGGCTGGCCCCAGTGATCTGGGCATATCCGTACACGACAGGGCCAGTATCCTCATTGTTGCTCGTGGACGCAAAGGCCACGCCAGGTACCACAAAAGCCGCCGCAACGGCCAAAGCTACGAGATTCTTTTTCATGACTAAGCTCCTCCTCGAGAGCAATGTTTCAAGTACCACGAGAGGAACTATAGCACCGGAGCAGACACTTTGCAACATTTTCACAACACCTTTTTTACAACGCGCCACAAAATCCAACCATAAAGTCCTTTCTGTTTGACACGAACGGGCCGCCACGGCTATCATTCGCCCCTCTCTTGGGGGATCGTCTAGCGGTAGGACAGCGGACTCTGACTCCGCTAACCGTGGTTCGAATCCACGTCCCCCAGCCAAATAATAATGCTGACGCGCGTTGTCCTCCCCGGACAGACATTGCTAAACTCGGCACATGAGCCACGCCCTTACTGATTCTGCGTCCCCCTCTCTGCGCTTCACCAAGATGCAGGGCCTAGGTAACGATTTCGTCATTTTTGATGGCGTTCGTCAACGGATCGAACTGCGCCCCGAGGCGGTCCGTGCCATAGCCGACCGCCACTTCGGTGTCGGTTGCGATCAAATTCTGCTCGTAGAGGCCGCGACGTCCCCCAATGCGGATTTCCGGTATCGCATCTTTAACGCGGACGGCACTGAGGTGGCGCAGTGTGGCAACGGCGCCCGCTGCTTCGCCGTCTTCGTGCGCCGCGCCGGGCTCACGAACAAGGAGGTCATCACTGTCGAAACGCAGTCCGGGCACCTGATGCTGCATCACCAGAGTAATGGTGAGATCACCGTCAATATGGGTATCCCGCAACTCGCCCCGGCTGACGTCCCCTTCCGCAACAATGAAGAAGCGCCCGAATACCTTCTGTCCGTAGGGGACGACACTCTGCGCATCGCCGCCGTCGGCATGGGCAATCCCCACGCGGTGTTGCGCGTATCCAGCGTGACCGATGCACCGGTAGCCACCCTGGGTCCCCGTATTGAAACACACCCGGACTTTCCCCGGCACTGCAATGTGGGTTTTATGGAGGTCTGCGACCGTAGCCATGTTCAACTCCGGGTCTGGGAGCGGGGCGTCGGGGAAACCCTGGCCTGCGGCAGCAATGCCTGCGCGGCGATAGTCGCCGGTATCCGTTGGGATGAATTGGATCACGCGGTAGCCGTGACCCTGCCGGGCGGCTCCCTGTACATTGAGTGGGCGGGTCCTGGGCAACCCGTTATGATGACAGGCCCCGCGCAAGTGGTTTTTGATGGGGTTTGGCCCATATCTGCAGTTCTCGGGAACAGTGAGGGGGGATCATGACATGCAGGATACGACCTTAAAGGCTATTGCCAAGGGCTTGAACAGCGATGCAACCCAGTTAGATTTTCTGCACAGACTCAATGACCAGGAGGGTGAAACGCTGGCACGCCTGATCGCCGCACTGGAAGTGCATAGCGCCGCTGAACGCTACCATGAAACCCATTGGGAGGATGACTGAGTGACCATCGCCCCCGAAACGGATGACCAGGCGGATCAGGTCCGGGCCTATCTCCGCCAACACCCACGATTTTTGTGGGATCAGGAAGACCTGCTTCACACCCTGACCCTGCCCCATGTCGGACGCGGTTCGGCCTCCTCCCTGCTGGAGCGGCAGGCACAGGTACTGCGCGAGGAAAATATCCGTCTGCGCCAACGCATCACCGCGCTGCTGGGTGCCGCCCAACAGAATGCCGCACTCGGCCTGCACCTCTCCGATCTGGCTACCGAACTGCTGCAGACGCCCGATTGTACTACGACCCTGAATACCGTTATCAGCCGCTTGCGGGAGGGCTTTCAGGTCGAGGAAATGGCCTTGATCACCCGCGCGCCCATGGCCGATCTGCCACAATTTCTGCCACTGGACCAGGCGGATTTTCAGGAGGTTCTGAATGGATTCCCGCTGTTGCGCGCAGCGACCGGACTGACCCTCAGCCCGGCCCTGCGCAGCACCCTCTTCGGCGCGGCGGGGGCGGGACTGGAATCCTTCGCCCTGATCCCGCTTGCCGGTCAGCATCTGCAAGGGGGTATTTTGCTCGGCAGTCAACACCCCGGCCGCTATGCCGAGGACGCCGGGGCCGACCTGCTCGACCAGATTGCCCGCCTGGTCACCGCGGCACTGGATCGCTGCCTGACTCCATGCTGATCGAAACCGCCATTGTCCAATTTATCGAAACGCTCCGGCAGAGCGGCAGGGCCAGTCCGGCCACGATCAGCGCCTATGGCCATGACCTATTCGCCTGGTCGCGATTTTCACAGCAACGCGGGCAGACGGAAATCGCGCAAATAGATCGCAGCAGTCTGCGCGCCTACCTCATGGCGGAGCGCAGCCGGGGCGTGGCCATTCGCAGCCTGCGCAGGCATTTCGCGGCATTACGCGCTCTTTATCGCCATTTGCAACATGACGCGCCCGAACTGCGCAATCCGGTGCAGGGCCTCGCCATGCCCAGGGCGGAGCAGCGTCTGCCCGATTGGCTGACCGTAGACCAGGCGCGCGTGCTGATGCAGCCCACCTCCACCCCCGGCGCAGCCGAGGATCAGAAAGACTTTATCCGCCTGCGTGATCAACTGATCCTGGAACTGCTGTACTCCAGCGCCCTGCGCGTCAGCGAACTGGCAGGGCTGAATTTAGGCGATCTGGATTATCATGGGGGTACGGTGCGGGTGTTGGGCAAGGGCCACAAGGAACGCATCGTACCCGTGGGTCAGCCCGCCTGGGCGGCACTCCGCGCCTACCTTGCGCTGCGCCCGGCGATGTCTGCAGGCGAAGAAACAGCGCTTTTCATCAATCAACGCGGCCAGCGACTCAGCGTGCGCAGCATCCAGATACGGGTCAAAAAACTGGGTGAGACGCGATTGGGACAAGCGCTGCACCCCCATACCCTGCGCCATAGTGCTGCCAGCCATCTGTTACAATCGTCCGGCGACTTGCGCGCGGTACAGGAATTCCTTGGCCATGCCGGTATTGGCACCACCGCCATCTATACCCATATGGATTATCAGCAATTGGCGCAGGTCTACGACCAGGCGCACCCGCGATCACGACGCGATGTCCAGGATACGAAACATTTTGAGGAAAAAGCATGACAGATTCGCAGCAAATGCATGGGACAACGATTCTTTGTGTCCGCCGGGGGAGCAACGTGGTCATGGCGGGAGATGGCCAGGTGACCCTCGGCAATACGGTGATGAAAGGCAACGCCCGTAAGGTACGCCGTATAGATCCTGGCGTCCTGACCGGTTTCGCCGGAGCTACGGCGGACGCTTTTACCCTGCTGGAGCGTTTTGAGGCCAAACATAAGGCTCACCCCGGTCAGTTGGCCAAAGCCGCCGTGGAACTGGCCAAGGAGTGGCGCACCGATCGGGTACTGCGCCGTCTGGAGGCCATGCTCGCCATCGCCGATGACAAACAAAGTCTAATTATTACCGGGCAAGGAGACGTACTGGAGCCAGAATACGGCATCATCGCCATCGGTTCCGGCGGGCCGTACGCCTTGTCAGCGGCGCGCGCCCTGCTGGAAAATAGCGACCTGCCCGCCCGCAGCATCGCCGAACGTGCCCTAAGCATTGCTGGCGACATCTGCATTTACACCAACCACAACCACACGATTGAAGAACTATGAGCATGTCTGAAATGACCCCCCGCGAGATCGTCCAGGAATTGGACAAGTACATCATCGGCCAATCCGAGGCCAAGCGTGCCGTGGCGATTGCCCTGCGCAACCGCTGGCGGCGCGGGCAGGTGCCGCCGCCACTGCATCAGGAAATCACTCCCAAAAACATCCTGATGATCGGGCCCACCGGGGTCGGCAAAACGGAAATCGCCCGACGTCTGGCGCAACTCGCCAACGCCCCCTTCATCAAGGTTGAAGCTACCAAGTTCACCGAGGTGGGCTACGTGGGTAAGGATGTGGAATCCATCATCCGCGATTTGACCGAAACCGCTGTAGATATGATCCGCAACGAACGGCAGGTCGCGCTGCGCCAGCGTGCTGAGGAACTGGCCGAGGAGAGGATCATCGACATCCTCATCCCCGGCCCCCGCGACAGCACTGTGCCGCGCAACGATGAGGGTACGCGCCAGAAATTTCGCAAAATGCTGCGCGAAGGCAAACTGGACTCGCAGGAAATTGAGATCGAAGTGAGTGCGCCCAAGGGTGGTGTAGAGATCATGGCCCCGGCGGGCATGGAAGAAATGACCAATCAGCTCCGCGATATGTTCTCCAACATGGCACCAAGCAAAACCAGCACGCGACGCGTCACCGTTAGCGAAGCGCAGCGTCTATTGACGGATGAGGAAGCCGCCAAGCTGGTCAATGAAGAGGAAGTCCGCGCCCTGGCGCTGGAGCGGGTGCAGTCCGGCGGCATTGTCTTTATTGATGAGATCGACAAGGTAGCAGTGCGCGCTGGCACGCAGCAGGGCTCGGACGTTTCCCGGGAAGGCGTGCAGCGGGATCTGCTGCCACTGGTAGAAGGTTCCAATGTGAGCACCCGTTACGGCGTGGTAAAGACCGACCATATCCTCTTCATCGCCTCTGGTGCCTTCCACCTCAGCAAGCCTTCAGATTTGATTCCAGAGCTGCAAGGCCGCCTGCCCATTCGCGTGGAACTGGAAGCCCTCAGTGCGGCAGATTTGGTACGCATACTGCAGGAACCGGAGAATGCGCTGGTCCGGCAGTACAGCGCCTTGCTGGCCAGCGACGGGGTAACTTTGCACTTTACTCAGGGGGGTGTGCAGCGCATTGCCGAGATTGCTCAGCAGGTCAACGAGCGTGTGGAGAACATCGGGGCTCGGCGATTACACACCGTCATGGAGCGGTTGCTGGAAGATGTGGCTTTTGTCGCGCCGGACGGCGGCGCTACTGCCCTGGAAGTCGACGCTGCCTATGTGGACAGCCGCCTGAAGGATCTGGCGCAGGACGAGGATTTGTCCCGCTATATTTTGTGATGCGGTAACTGTACCGCGAGCTCAAGGCTTAATGTAGAGGGCACCGGCCTCCTGGGCATCGGCGATGGCAACGACCCCGGCGGCAACCAGTTGGCTGCCTAGCGGGCGGTCATCGGGATCCAAACCCAGATTAAGCAGGCTATTTTCACAAAAATCGACCCGCACTCCGGCGCTGATGCGCTCTTCTATCTCGCGCCGCCAATGGCCCTTCGCCCAGAGGGACATGGGTGCCTGACCATTCGCGATGACCCGCAAACTCCGCTCGGGAGCCGCTGTCTGAGCATTGCGAACATTGGCCAGCAGATTAGGCCAGCGACCGGCGTCGTCGACGTGGAAAAGCAGCACTGCGCTCAAGCAGTCGCCAGCATCTGCTGACGCAACTTGTCCATACTGCTTTTTTCCAGTTGCCGCACCCGTTCTGCCGAAACACCCAGTTCATCGCCCAACACCTGCAAGGTTTTAGGGTCTTCGCTCAGCCAGCGGTTCTCAATGATGTAGCGATCTCTCTGGGGCAGAATGGACAACGCCGTGTGCAAGGCCTTGTGCTGATGCTGATCCCAGTCTCGTTCCGCCAGTTGCTCTACGGGAGACCCGGTGGGATCCGCCAACTCCAGGACACGCCCACCCTCTCCGTCCTCATTGGGTTCGAGGTTGAGCGAATAGTCATAGCCGGACATCCGCCCTTCCATCTCCAACACCTGCGCCTGGGTAACGCCCAGATCGTCCGCGATGGCGGCACTCTCCTGGCCACCCATCCAGCCGGTGTGGGTGCGACTGGAACGGAGGTTGAAAAACAGTTTGCGCTGCGCCTTGGTAGTAGCCACTTTGACAATACGCCAGTTGCGCAGGATGAATTCGTGGATCTCCGCCTTGACCCAATGCACCGCAAAGGAGACCAGACGTACGCCATGATCCGGGTCGTAGCGCTTCACCGCCTTCATCAGCCCGATATTACCTTCTTGAATCAAGTCGGCTTCTTGCAAGCCATACCCTCGATAACCCCGCGCTACCCGCACCACAAAACGCAGGTGGCTGAGCACCAGATCCTTGGCCGCATCCACATCATCGTGATCACGCAGGCGCAGGGCAAGATCGCGCTCTTCTTCCGGTTGCAGAAGCGGTTGAGCGTTCACAAAACGCAGGTAGGCCGCCAGCCCGTCGGGGCTGACCAAATCTCTACTGGCTATCGCAAGTTCTTTCATAGCAATCCTCATGCACCGTCATGCGTAGTTGGACTCCGAATACGACCGCATGTTCCGTTTTGCGGAGTCTCGCCTCAGGAAAAAGTATGGTCGAGGTGCCGCCCCACTGCAAGGCGCGACCCCAACCAACCGAGAAGCGCACTGGCGGCGACGAGAATAAGACCCTGCCCGGAATTCAGACCCAGCAAATGGAAGCGGGCCCCATAGAGTTCCGCTAATTGTTCCACCGGTCCCTGTAAAACGGTTACCGTAATAGCGACGATAAGCCAGGCAATCATCCCGGCAACCGCCCCCTGAAACAGGCCCTGATACAGAAAGGGACGGCGAATGAAGGCGCGGGTAGCACCTACCAGACTCGCCACATCGATTTCGTCACGCCTCTGGGCAATGTGCAGGCGGATCGTGTTACCCATGACGAGAATGGCTCCCACGGCGAGTAATCCTGCGAGAATCCACACCGCGCGCTTGCCTAAAGCAAGGATCGCCTGCAAACGCGCCACCCAATGCAGGTCTGATTGCGCACTGGCTACTCCCGGTTGCTGGCCCCAATAGGCTACCAGTGTTTGCAGCTCAGATGGACTCTGCGCCAGCGGGTTCAGTTCGACCACAAAAGAGGCCGGTAAAGGATTTTCACCTAAGGTCTGGATGGCCGCCGTCATTCCGGCATTGCGCTCGAACTCCGTCAGCGCCGCCTCTTTGCCCACATAACGCACGCTTACCACCCCGGTGCTGCCTTCAAGCAGGGCCTGAAGTTTCTGAACCTCTGCGGCAGAGACGTCCTGGTGCAAAAAGAGGGAGATCTGCGCTTGATCCCGCCATTGCCCCAAGAGTTGCTGGAGATTGTTGAGGGCAGCAAAAAGACCCACCGGAAGCGCCAGAACGATGGCCAGCGCC
>JAKBXD010000075.1 GCA_021840785.1 Pseudomonadota bacterium | reverse complement strand
TTGCGGAAAGTTTCCCTGGTCAATCTGAAACCTGGCGATCTGGTGTTTTTTGACACGTTGCATCGACCTTATTCCCATGTCGGGATTTACATTGGTCACCAGCACTTTGTCAGTGCCCAGACCTCGCGTACGGGTGTTCAGGTGGCAAGTCTGAAGGACCCTTATTGGGCGGCGCGTTTTGACGGTGCGCGGAGCTTGCCGGTATCCAACGCTTCCTGATGACTCAGTAAATGTTTGCCCGTCATCGCCAAAAACCCCGCGCCCTGTTTTAGCCCACAGGGTCTTACGATGCGCGCAAACACGGCTGGCCGCGATGCACATGAGTGCTTAGGCGTTCTGCTCCATATCATCCGGTGTCTTCCACTCGTAACGATCAGATGCCTGACTCTGCACAACCGTGAAGCCCTCTTTCTGGAGCAGCTCGGCCAGTGCCACCGCCCCTGGGCCGGCCGCTTTTTGGTTCTCCAGGATGTTTCTGGCGATTTGCGCCGCCTCGTGGACAGTCAGAACAACATCTACGCTCTGCTCCTTCTCTTCGAGAATTTGCATGGATGCCTTCCTTTAGTCAAAAACATGGGGTGGTTGTTCGAAGTGATCATCTGTTCGGTAGTCCTGCTCGGCCAGTAGGTAGACAATATCCAAGGTATTCTTGGCAAAGCTTTCGGCATTTCTCACTATGGGTTCGGCTATTTTAGCAAGATCCTTTTTGTCGAAGCGGATGGTGATACTCTGCTCGTCCTTATGGATGACTTCCATCGTGCTCTCCTCCTGAAGTCAACAGGCAGTGCGCTCTGTCGATGAATGATCGCGCTTGTCTATAATGCGTTTCTATGGCGCATACAAATGTGATCCATTTTTAGAGGTTTAGTTCAGTCTGGGTGCCTTGTCAAAGGGCGTTGCCGTCTGGCCGGGCGCCGGACTCTGGTCCATGCGGGCGAGCAGACGCAAGCCGCCGAGGACGCCGAGGATGCGCGCGTGTACCGTGTCCTCCCAGCCATCCTGGGGCAGGGGCCAGTATTTGCATTTGGTATGCGCCGCGCGAGGGATGTCTGGCGCAGTGTGGCAATCGAGGGCGATAAGGAGATCAGGCCAGGCATGGTCGGTTTCATCCGCCCTCGCTTCCAGCCAGTCCGCGCCCAAGGCTTCCGCCAACGCGGCGGCATAGCGGGCCTTTGCCGAATCAGTCGGATGCCAGAATAGGATGCGTGCGCGCCGCTTATACATGAAATGCCCTCTTTACCAGGAAATTGTGTAAAAATAGCAGGACCGATGATAAAACGGGAGCGGAAATGGTGTCGGGAGTGATCGGGGAGGGAGAGGACTGGTCCGTGCTGTTGGGGCAAGGGGGGGCGTTGGCCCAGGTGCTGCCGCAGTTCCGGGCACGGGAGCAGCAACAGGCCATGGCCGCGCAGGTGGCCCATACGTTGCGCGACGGCGGTGTCGCCTTGATCGAGGCGGGGACAGGGACGGGCAAAACTTTCGCTTATCTCCTGCCGGCCATGCTTTCCGGGCGCAAAGTACTGGTTTCTACGGGTAGCAAGGCCTTGCAGGACCAAATTCTGGAAAAGGATTTTCCGTTGCTGCTGCGGACTACCGGAAAGCCGCTGCGGGTCAGCCGCCTCAAAGGGCGGGCTAATTATCTCTGTCGGCATCGTTTGCAACGCTTCAGTGCCGAGGGCGTAGCGCCCGCTCTTGCTGCGCCTTTGGCGCGGGTTGCGGACTGGGCTGGACAGACCCGGGAAGGGGACGTTGGCGAACTGACTTCGGTACCCGAGGATTCGCCGGTCTGGCCCTTGGTGACCTCGACCCGGGACAACTGCCTCGGCAGCGATTGCCCAGAGTATGGGCGCTGTCACGTCATAGAGGCGCGACGGCAGGCGCAGGAGGCGGATATTTTGGTGGTGAATCATCACCTGCTCTTCTCCGATCTGGCATTGAAGGCGAACGGCATGGGGGACTTATTGCCGCGGGTCGAAGCGATGGTGCTGGATGAGGCACATCAAGTGCTGGAGCTGGCCAGCCGTTATTTCGGCCAGCAACTGAGCAGTCATCAGCTCTGGGACTGGGCCCGGGACAGCCGTACCGAGACTCTGACCGAAGCGGGGGATGATGAATGCTTGCTGGCGGCGGCGGCACAGGTGGAAACTCTTACTACCGCGTGGCGAACCGCATTGGGTCCCGGTGAGGAGCGCGGGTCTTGGACTTTGCAAACGGATAAAATGCAAAGCGTTGCCTTCGCCCGTTTGCGTCAGGCTGTGGCGGAGCTGAGCCAGGCCCTGACTGCGGCCGCAACACGTGGCAAGGGCTTGGAGCAATGTGCGGCACGCGGCGCAGCTTTGCTGGCGACGGTCGATTTTTTTACGGCGCACAATACCCCGAACATGGTGTTCTGGCAGGAAAAGAAGACACGTACGGTGCAGCTCCATGCCACCCCGCTGGATGTCTCAGCCTCCTTGCAGAGGCATTTGCTGGAGCCGGTGGAAAGCGTGATTCTGACCAGCGCGACTTTGCGGGTCGGTGGCAGTTTCGCCAGCACTGAGCGGGCCCTGGGCTTGACGGGTGCAAGCACCTTTACCGCCGCCTCACCTTTTGATTACGCCCGGCAGTCCTTGCTGTATATGCCACCGGCGATGCCGGAGCCTAATCATCCCACGTACACCCACGCCTGTCTGGAAGCGGCGGTCCCGATCATTGAAGCCAGCGGGGGACGGACTTTTTTTCTTTTTACCAGTCACCGCGCCTTACAAGAAGCGGCGGCGGCCTTGCCCCAGAGGTTGTCCTTTCCCATCCTGGTGCAGGGGAGCATGCCCCGGCCCCGCCTTCTGGACCGTTTTCGCAGTTTGGGTAATGCAGTACTGTTGGGTGCCGCGAGTTTCTGGGAGGGAGTGGATGTGCAGGGTGAAGCGCTCTCCTGTGTCATTATCGACAAGTTGCCCTTCGCAAATCCCGCGGACCCGATTCTGCGGGCCCGCACGGAGCAGTGTCAGGCAGCGGGCGGCGAGCCTTTCCGGGAATTGCAGATTCCGCAGGCGGTCATTGCCCTGCGCCAGGGGGTTGGGCGGCTGATTCGCTCCGAGGCGGATCGCGGAGTGCTCATGCTCTGTGATCCACGCTTGCGCACGAAGGGCTACGGACGGATATTTCTCGATAGTCTGCCGCCCATGCAGCGTGTTTCCGATCTCGATGCAATCCAGGCCTTCTGGCGGGGAAAAGCCTGATGGACGCGCGCCGTTTCCTGGCCATGGATACAGCTACCGAGGCCTGCTCGGTGGCTGTCAGTACGGCAGATGGGGTGCAGGAAGAGTTTGTCGTGGCGGCTAATGGTCACAGTCAGTTGTTGTTACCCATGATTAAACGGGTGCTGGATCGTGCTGGCATCACCCTCGCCGATATAGAGGCCATCGCTTGCGGCGTAGGTCCGGGTGGCTTCACCGGGGTGCGCATCGGTGTCAGCACCACGCAGGCGTTGGCCATGGCCCGAGGGTTGCCTGTCTACCCCGTCTCCAGTTTGCAGGCACTGGCTGCGACGGTGCCGCAGCCACAGATGCTGGCGGCGCTTGATGCGCGCATGGGTGAAGTTTACGCCGGGGTGTTCTGTCAGGATGCGCAGGGGATCCCGCAGTTGCAAGGTACGGAAAAAGTCTGTGTACCCGATGCCGTGGATTGGCCTGCTGCTGGTCAGTGGTGGGGGTTGGGCACTGGCTGGCAAGCCTATCATGCCTGCTGGCAGGGCGCTGGCATACTCGGTTGGAGCGGTGACAGTTTGCCGCGGGCCGAGGCCGTATTGCGCCTTGCCCAGGTGCGCTACCAGGCAGGAGATTGCGGCATTTCCCCAATATCGCTGGAGCCGCACTATATCCGTCCTTCTCTGCCGGAGGAGCAACAAAAATGAATCTGCGCGCCATGCAGGCCGATGATCTGGATGCGGTGGCGGCGCTGGAGTCGCATATTTCGCCGGGACCTTGGACGCGGAACATTTTCCGCGATTGCATGCAGGCGGGCTATGATGCCTGGATTATGGAGGATGACGCCGGTGTGTTGGTGGCCTTTGGGGTCTTGTCCACGGGTGCGGCCGAGGCGCATGTCCTTAACCTCGGTGTGGCGCCTAGCTTGCGTCGACGCGGTTTCGGGCGACACATGCTGCAACATCTTCTCTGTCGGGCCAGCCAACTGGGTGCGCAAAGGGCCTTTCTCGAAGTGCGGGTGTCCAATACCGGTGCGCAGGATCTGTATCGTTCCCAGGGTTTCCATGAAATCGGGGTGCGTTTGAATTATTATCGCAATGAAGAGGGTCGGGAAGATGCGCTGGTCTTGTCCTTGTCGCTCCTGCCGTCCGTAAATCAACTCAAAGAAGGTTAATCTTTTATGTCGTTATCCCCTGTTGCCGCGGCCCCGGCTGACGCGTTTGTTGACGCAATTCAGCGTCGCCGCACCTTTGCCATCATCTCCCATCCTGATGCCGGTAAGACGACGCTTACCGAAAAACTCCTGCTCTTCGGGGGCGCGATTCAGTTGGCAGGGACGGTCAAAGCGCGCAAAAGCAATCGTCACGCCACCAGCGACTGGATGGCCATTGAAAAGAGTCGCGGCATTTCTGTCGCCAGTTCGGTGATGCAGTTTGAATATGCCGAGCATGTCATCAACTTGCTGGACACGCCGGGTCATCAGGATTTCTCCGAAGATACTTACCGGGTACTGACAGCGGTGGATTCGGCGTTGATGGTGATCGACGGGGGCAATGGCGTTGAGGCACAGACCATCAAACTGCTGGAGGTCTGCCGTTTGCGCGATACCCCTATCATCACCTTCATGAACAAATTCGATCGCGAAAGCCGCGATCCCACCGAATTACTGGATGAAGTGGAGTCGGTGCTGGGTATTCAGTGTGCGCCGGTAACCTGGCCCATCGGCATGGGTAAGCGTTTTCGCGGGGTGTATCACCTGTTACGCGATGAGGTGTTGGTTTTCGCCGCTGGTGGGGAAAACCGGGAGCAGACGGTGGAGCGGATTGCCGGGATCAATAACCCGGAGCTGGACCGGCGCTTTCCCGAAGAGATGTCTGAATTGCGGGAACAGGTAGAATTGCTGCGTGGTGCCTCCCATCCTTTTTCTCTGGAGGGTTTTCTGGAAGGACAGCAAACGCCGGTGTTTTTTGGCTCGGCCATTAATAACTTCGGGGTGCGGGAATTGCTGGGGGCCCTTATCGACTGGGCGCCTTCACCTCGCCCCCGTCCCACCACGGGGCGGACGGTGCGGCCTGAAGAAGAGGCTTTCAGCGGTTTTGTGTTCAAGATTCAGGCCAATATGGATCCTCAGCATCGCGATCGGGTGGCCTTTCTCCGGGTCTGTTCCGGGCACTTTCAGCGGGGCATGAAGATCAAACATTTGCGCCTGGGTCGGGATATTCAGGTGCATAATCCCATCACTTTTCTCGCCCAGGAGCGGGAACTGGTGGAAGAGGCCTTCGCTGGCGACATCATCGGCCTGCATAATCATGGCAGCATTCAGATTGGCGATAGTTTCAGTCAGGGTGAGGCCTTGCAGTTCACCGGAATTCCCTACTTTGCGCCGGAGCTGTTTCGACGGGTGCGTCTGCGTAACCCCCTCAAGGTCAAGCAACTGCAAAAGGGGCTGCAACAACTGGCGGAGGAGGGCGCCACCCAGGTCTTCAAACCACTGCAAGGCGGGGATATGATCCTGGGTGCGGTGGGCGTACTGCAATTTGATGTGGTAGCGGAACGGCTGAAAACCGAATATGCCGTCGACGCGATTTTTGATCCGGCGGCGGTGCAGGCGGCGCGCTGGATTCAGTGTGATGATCCCAAAATACTCGCCGAATTTACCCGCAAGCATGGAGAACAGCTCGCCGAAGATGCGGGAAATCGTCTTGCCTATCTGGCGCCTTCCCGCGTTAATCTTGATCTTACTATGGAGCGCTGGCCACAGGTGGTGTTCCACGCTACTCGGGAGCATGCGGGAAGCTGATCCAAAGCGAAGGAGGAAGAAGTCATGCTTCGATGCGTGATATTTATGCTGATTGGCGGCCTGTGGCCTTTCGCGGCGCTGGCGCAGGATCTGGAATCTCTGCGCAATCGGGCCGAACAGGACCCAGCTGCGCTGGCGCGGTTGCAGCAGGCAGCATCAGCGCGGGATGCCAAGGCCGCCTTCTACCTCGGCACCCTCTATTCGCCCCTGATCACCCGCCAGGAACATACCGTCGTCAAAGGCTGGCCGCAAACTTTGCACTGGTACCGTCAGGCGGCTCGCCTCGGATGCGCCCGGGCGGATTTTGACCTGGGTCTGGTTTATGAAAAGGGCCTGGGCGTCGCCAAAAATACGCAACGCGCCGCAATGTATTTTTCCCAGATGGCGACCATAGCCCGTATGGAGACGGCTTTGCCCTCTTCGGCAGGCTCTGCGCTTGGGCAGCACATGACTGTCCATAAGGACTAGGGCGGGGCCGCGGCCGTCATAGCCGCTGATACAACTTGCAGCGGCTATGGTATGGCCGATGGGGCTCAGGCCCAGAGGGGGGAATTCATCGCGGTTCCATGCAGATCCATAAAAATTACCGTGCCAGTGTCTGTGCCAGACGTCGATACTGGATGGCTTCTGCCAGATGCTGGCTACTGATCGGATCACTCCCTTCCAGATCCGCGATACTGCGGGCAACACGCAGCACGCGATGGTAAGCGCGTGCGGAAAGATGCAGGGTTTCGCTGGCGCGGCTGAGCAGGCGGGTGCCCACCGCATCCAGGGCGCAAAACTGCGCCAGCAGTTCGCCCTGAAGTTGTGCGTTGCGCCCCTGCTGGCGCTGCCACTGGCGATCAACGGCCTGAGCTATGCGTTCGCGCCAGTAGGCAGAACTTTCGCCCTGTGCCGCCTCTTGTAAGGCGCTTACCGGCAGGGCGGGCACTTCCATCTGGATGTCGATGCGATCCAGCAGTGGGCCAGAGAGTCGGTTGCGGTATTGGCTGACCTGCGCCGGGGTACAGCGGCACATCTGCTGCGGATTACCGAGATGGCCGCAGGGACAGGGATTCATTGCCGCGACCAACTGAAAACGGGCCGGAAAAGTGGCTCGCCGCGCCGCTCTGGCGATATGGATTTCTCCGGACTCCAGCGGTTCCCGCAGTACTTCCAATACCGCGCGGGGGAACTCGGGCATTTCGTCCAGGAAAAGAATACCGTGGTGCGCCAAACTGATTTCGCCGGGACGCGGGTGCGAACCCCCGCCCACCAGTGCCGCTGAAGAGGCACTATGGTGGGGGCTACGGAACGGGCGTCTACCCCAATGGCGAATATCAAAGCCGTTTCCTTGCAGGCTGTGGATGGCTGCCACTTCCAGCGCCTCGCTGCGGCGTAGAGGGGGCAGTAGGCCGGGCAGTCGCGCCGCCAGCATGCTTTTGCCGGTGCCTGGTGGCCCCGACAGGAGCAGGTGATGGCCGCCTACCGCTGCGACAATCAGCGCCCGCTTGGCCGTTTCCTGACCGTGTACGTCACGCAGATCGGGGTAGGGAATGGCGGATTCCTGGGCCTCGGCATCGGAGATGACCTCGGGCAGACGATCCGTGCCGCGTAGGTGGGCGACGGCTTCGGCCAGATTCGCGCAGGCAAAGACGGGGGTGCTTTGAGCAAAAGCGGCTTCCTGGGCATTGCCTTGCGGCACCAGAATGGCACGATGGGCTTGTCCCGCTGCCAGGGTGCTGGAGAGCGTGCCCGTTACCGGACGCAGGCTGCCGTCCAGCGCCAGTTCGCCAATCATCTCCAGTCGTTTCAGTGCGGCTGCAGGCAGCTGTCCGCTGGCGGCGAGAATACCGATGGCCATGGGTAGATCGAAGCGACCACCTTCTTTGGGCAGGTCGGCGGGGGCCAGATTGACGACCATACGCCGCGCCGGGAACTCAAAGCCACTGTTCTGAATAGCCGAGCGCACCCGGTCACGGGCTTCCTTGACCGCCGTTTCGGCGAGACCGACGACGGCAAAGGTAGGCAGTCCGGGACCCAGATCGCATTCCACGGTGACGTCCGCCGCCTGCACTCCGGTAAGGGCGCGGCTATGGACTAGCGCCAGCGGCAACGCTCAGCCCTTGCTGGCGTCTTCGTCTACAGTGGCCTTGGGTGCCAGGGCGTCGACGCGATCTTCCAACATGGCGACCCGCGCGGCGAGGCGGGAGAGCAGTTCCTGCTGCACATCAAATTCATCGCGAGTGACGAGATCCAGACGATCCAGAGCGTTGGAGAGCATGGCGCGCGCCTGCTTGTCTACATCTTCCTTGACCGTCCCTAAACGGGCGATGGTGTCGCCAATGGCGGCGGCGATATCATCAGCAATACGGTGTTGCATCTACAATCTCCTTAAAGGCCCATGGCCTGACGGATGAGAAAACGTTTGACCGGAGCGATCATCCCCGTCCCCAACATCCCCAAGTCGCGCAGCCGGGCGAGACCGCGGCTGCGGTTGGAGAAAAGATGACTGAGGGCGCCGCAAGTCAGTACGGTGACGAGATTATCAGGCCGCCGCGCACTTTGATAGCGACGCAGTACGGCGGCTGTGCCCCAATCCTCATGATGTCGGCGGGCTGTGGTGATGACCTTTATCAGTTGTTCAGCATCACGAAATCCCAGATTCACCCCCAGGCCCGCCAGCGGATGGACGCCGTGGGCGGTATCTCCCAGCAACACGCTGCGTTCCCCGACGTAACGGCTGCTGTGCAGGGCCGCGAGCGGATAACTGCTGCGTCGTCCGATGTGTTGGAAATGTCCCAGTTGCGGCCCAAAGGCCTGGTACAGTTCGTGGAGAAAACGGGTGTCATCCAGGGCCATCAGGTGTCGCGCACGGGCATGTTTTGCACTCCAGACGATGGAGGCACGGGCTTTACCGTCGGCATCATCGCT